>NZ_JAMXXS010000022.1:0-53185 GCF_024129595.1 Acinetobacter lwoffii
GTTTGAAGCAATGTACTATGATAAGATTAACCCGTTAGGTCAGGTGGCCTAACTTAAATAAAAAAGTCTCCGACAAACCCGGTACGGTTCAAGCAGTTTTAGGACTCAATGTTTCAATGGATTTGGGTGGAGATTGGAAGAGGTTTAAAGATGAACCATATTTTAAATTAACATGATCTAAGTACCCTGAGTGAGAAGACAGCCTTTAGCCTTAACAGGCTAAGGGCTTTTATTTAAAGTGGTTGGCTTATAAAGTAGAACTTTGTCTTTTGCTCATCCAGTAACTTATGCAACCATGCAGGCAAAGAGGACTGATAAAGTAATATCCACTCTTCAGATGTAAGCTTCTTCTCAAGCTTTTTAATCATATTCAAATCAACAATCTCTTTTCCCAAAAAGAGTAATGCTGATATGGCCATTCCCACACGGCTGTCAAATGTATGTTGGAAAAATTTTCTATTTTTAGTATGCAGCAATCTTACCCGAGTGCCACCAATCTTAAATTCACGAGAGTTACCTGAGGTATAAAACACATACATCACTGGAACCTGAGTGCTTAATTCAAGACGATTTGCGGCCATACCTCCATGAACCTGGATGAATTCACTATTTTTCTCAGCAATCACTTTAACTACTTCATAAACATCAGGACTCAGGTATCGCTCCTTCAACATACGGTTTGGTTCAGGTTTATAATAAACACCGTGCTGAATGCGATTAAGCACGCCTTGCTTATTTAAACGCTGAAGCTCCTGATAAACTACCTCAGCCTTACCAAGCTCTTTAAATTCGTCCACAGAAAATACATGACTAGGGCGAAATCCTTTCACCCGTTCTTGAACCGCTTTTGCAATATTAAACATAGCTTAAGCCCCAAATAGACTATAAAAGGTGGTTAAAACTATAAGGGAATTACCGCACAACCTATGTCTTCAACGACCAGGTTCGATTTTGCACATTTCTTCTACATGATTGGATTAAGAAGGATTCAGGTTAAATTAATATATTTAATATCCCTTACCAACCCAAATCTTTTTCATCTACTTTTTTCATCGCCGTTGATTTTGAAGCTTTCCGCCTCACCTTTCCTTTTAGTTTTAAAAGCTGTATTGGTGATAAAGGTGGCTCTGGCAAAAAACTATCCAAATCGTCTAAGGCATTTAGTGTATAGAGAATTTGAATAAGATTTTCGAGCGTCACATTCCCAATTTCGGCATTCAGAATTATTTTACGAGATAAACCTGAATGTGCAGCCACATCAATTTGACGCAAATTTTTATTTAATCTTAATCTTTTGAGTCTTCTTCCAAACTCTTCTGCAATATATCGAGGAGAATCTGACTTACTTAACATGCACCCTCCCTGAGTCCCTAAAAAGGTACTTAATAATTTATTTTTAAGCTTTAAGTTCCATATTGGGAACTTTGTAGAAGTTAGTAAAAAGGCATAGAATTCCTATGCCTTAGTCATTCCCAACTCAAGAATACCTTATTTTGAGTAACTCTTCTTTCTCTTCTTCAGTTAACTCTCGCTTTCCATAGAGTTGCTGAAGTATCTGATCCATTCCGACGTATTTGAGATGCACGTACACGCACAGCGCCGTATTACCAACAAAGATATAAGTCTTTCCCTCTATTTTCAGCCAAAAACCATCTTCCAATATCAATGCTTTCTTATCAATATTGAAAATGATGTCATCTATATCGATTTGGTTTACCTCCATATTGATATATGGCTGATATAGCTTGGTTACCACCGAATATTTTTTATTAATTGGATATTTACCTTTCTTTTTAGCCATGATTAATACTTTTCTTAACTTTTTAAAATTTCTTCTCATCAGCGTTAATCTCTGTATCTTTCTTTAGATTTTTGATACCAGTTTTCTATTTCTTCAGTATCAAAATAGACGGCGGACTGACGCGTAGTGCCACATTTCTGAGCCTTTGGAAACGTCTCGTCACTATCGATTATTTTTCGCAAACAATCACGCCGTACATTTAATAGATCACAAACTTGGTTATATTTAAGGCGCAACGGTTTAATCGTTTGACGGGGAGGCAGCACAGCTGAAATATCAAGACTTTCTGTATCACGTACAACACTACGACGTGTTTTTCTAAAACAATCCAATTTGGACTCCTGAATTTTTAAACTCAGTCAAAGCCTACCAAAAGTAAATTTTTAGAAATTAATTTCGTCTAAAACTCAAAAAAAAATGCCACCTTAATAACAAGCCTCTCCGAAAATTGGTTGATTTTTTGGAGGGGATATTTATAGATGAGACAATATTAAACACATCAATTGTTTATGTTGGTTTTGTTGTTAAAGCCTTCATTAGTTTTTTGCAGATAAATTTATCTGCGATCCTACTAATTAAGAAATTGAACCAATACCCATATCTCAAGTATCAATTTGAAAGGCAACCTTTACCCTCTTTTACCATCATCTTTATAAAAAGAAGGCTTTAGAATTCCGCTTCTGTTCTTCTTCTTTTATTTGTTTTTGAATAGCCTGATATTGAGGATGATCTTTAGCAGCCTCTTGAAACGCTTTAGTTTTCTCAATCCGTATAACCTTGTCATAGTCATAAAGTAGCATCATGGACTTTGGCTTGTGCGGATTCCGCTGTATTGCCGATGGTTTTGGGAAGAATTTACTAATTAGTTCTAAAGAACATCCTCTTTTATCAATCAAGCCAGTTCTTGAGTAATGGACAGGCTCTTTTTTAGATCAACCATGAAGAAATCTCACTTGAAAGGATAAATGCAACTATACGATAGCATACGCAAATGTAAAAAAAAGACCGTGATTGTTTCGCGGTCTTTAGGTTGGTTATCAACTAATTTTCAGAGGGGCTTGCCTTAATGAGGGCATCTTTAATAAGTAACTTATTTTAGAAGAGATTCTACATAGTCACTCCACCATTGCATGATCTCATATCTTTCTTTTAAATGTGCGCTCTTATCATATGCTCCTTTCACGCCTTTCTTAAGATGAGATAATGCAGTCTCAATGACTTGCGATTTTTCACTATATTGTTCATTTAGTGCAGTACTGCCGATATGTCTAAAACCATGAGGGTTTTGTCTACCACGATATCCCGACCGATTTAATGCAGCATTAAAAGTCAAATTAGAAATCGGTCTATTGATATCATTACGACTTGGAAATAAATAATCACTATTATTAGAAATTTTTCGGAGCTCTTTTAAAAGAGCAATAACTTGCTTTGATAAAGGAATAGCATGCTCAATTTCCATTTTCATGATAGAGGCTGGTCTTATCCATACAGCTTCTTCGAAATTAAACTGCTCCCACTTTGCAAGTCGCATTTCTTGAGGTCGTGGTAGCATATGTATCATTAATTCTAAGGCAATTGCTATTGATCGTGACGAATAATTTCTAATCGTAAATATTAATTCAGGCAATTCATCAATAGATACATGCTTCATATTTTCTGACTTCTTTTTACTTAAAAATTCGTATATATTTTCTAGTGGATTATATTCAATAGTCCCCTTAAATTTTGCTAAATTATAAGCTCCTATACAGCATGAGACCAACTTCTCAACTCGATTGTATATTCTTTTTGTTGCCTGTATATCTCTAAAGAAATCCAACCATTCTTTTGGAGTTATCTTTTTATATTGACGATGGCCAAAAATTGGCATCAGATGCTTTTCAATTGATTGCTTCTCTTTCTTGAAAGTCTCTGGTTTCCACTCATCTTTCTTAATATCAAGCCATTCATAGATAAGATGTGAAAATAGAGCCTGCTCCTCCTCTACTTTAATTTGATTAAGCTCGGCCTGTGTTTTTACTTCAATATCTCCATTTGACATTCTTTCAGCTTTTTCACGAGCTTGTAAATATCCAATCTTCGGATAGCTACCTAAGCCAACCCATCCCCACTTGCCTTTCGTATTCTTATAACGATACTGCCAAGACTTTTTCCCATTCGGCTGAACGCGACAATATAGGCCTGCTATCTCTGTAGGCTCCCTGTATTCTTTATCGCGTGGTTTTAAATTTTTGAAACGGTCTTCTGGGCTTTTTTTGCGCCGTACTTTTTGCTGACCTTTTTCTTCAGAACAGGTATCTAGATCATCTTTGAAATTTTGCATAACTGCAGGTTTAACCTCAATTTTTCGACTGTGTATCCCTGAGTTATAATTTGAAAACTGGATACAAACAAGGATACACAGAGCGCGTTCCCATATGAAGTTATATGAAGTTAAACAAAGCAATAAAAAACCCTTAACTCTTTTAGAATTAAGGGTTTAGATCTTATATAAAGCTATATAAATATAAAATATGGTGGGCCCAGACAGACTTGAACTGTCGACCAACGGATTATGAGTCCGCTGCTCTAACCAACTGAGCTATAGGCCCTATATGCTGAAAACTTTATTTATCAATAAGTTCAGGCGTCATGAATACTAGCTAAGATTTTTTGGAAAGACAAGTGCTTTTATAACTGCTTGAACATTTAGGCAGCAATCATGGGCGACTTGTCTTAGTCAAAATTCAGTTACTTAAGACTTCAGTATAGGAGGCATATAGAAAAATGAGATACATGCTGCATCATTTAAGATAAATGAGCCTGTATCTTGAATTTAATCCGGTCTACTAAGCGTAAAACTGATAGATTTAAGGTCTTAGTATATCTATAAGGTATCAAAATTCTTTATTACTCAGGCAGTAATGTTAAAGGAATAGCCTAGAACTAAAGAAGATAGAATGACTAGAATTCAGACTTCATTTCTTCGTCTTTATGTAAATCCTGCTTAATTTCGATCAAAGACCATACAATTATAAGCGCAAAAATCAATAGGGAGACTACGAAGGCTGTCATGTACGTCATACTTTTCAATCTCAGAGTAGAAAGAATAAGAAAATAGAAAAGACCTGTATCAGTCTTCTTCTTCGACAAAAGTCTAATAACTAAAGTGTGCTCTGGATAGTCATTTTCTCATCATTTTAAGACTTTTTTTGTATCTAATGATATTTTTAAGATCTTAATATTGTTTTATTTATATATATTAACTCTTAATCTTGCAGCTTAAAAAGATGAATAAATCATAGATTTTTACATTATTCGCTGATTTTATTGGAAAGCCTATTGACTGTATGGGCGAACAAGATGAAATTATGCAGTTCTCTACATACAGCTTTTACTTCTCCGTACTTATGCTAAACAAATTCCTTGGCGAATCTGCATTTAAACTTGCAGGTTGGCAATATCATGTCGAACCAGATGTGCTTGAAGACAAACAGGTCATTATTGGATTCGAACATACCTCAATGATGGATGCGGTACTGTCAATTGCCCTGTTCCAGATCTATGATCTCAAGGTACATACCTTGATCAAAAAAGAATTATTTAAAGGACCCTTCAAGCCATTATTGAACGCTGTGGGTGGTATTCCGGTTGACCGCAAGGCCAGTAAAGATATCGTGACCCAGATGGTGGAACATTTTCAGAACAATGAAAAGTTCAATCTGGTCATTGCACCCGAAGCAACACGTGCTAAACAAGGTGAAGCACGCAAACCGATCCGTACCGGTTTCTGGCATATTGCCAAGGCTGCCAATGTACCGATCGTGCTATTATATGCCAATTCCAAAACCAAGCAAGGCGGTATTCTCGGCAAGATTTATCCGACAGATCTTGCGCATGACCTGGCTTTGATCAAGCAACTATATAAAGACAAGGTTGGTCTGGATATCGTTATTCCAGAATAAGCTTTTTAAAAAGAAAAGCACGGACATAATCAGCGATTCTGCTGTTTATGTCCAAGTCATCTGTCCATATAAATGTATAAATAGAATTATAAATTCCCCTATCCTCTTTCTATTTTTCCTCGATATTGCACTTTTTTTGTTTTTATCCTGAAATCTCAAATCCAGACACTTTTTTTTAAAAAAACGCTTATGGTAGAATTTCGGCATTCTGATAGGCATACAGCCAATCTACAAGGAGCATAGTTCGCATGGCGGGTCATTCCAAGTGGGCCAATATTAAGCATCGCAAAGCAAAACAAGATGCAAGTCGTGGTAAAGTTTTTACCAAATACATTCGTGAATTAACCACTGCTGCAAAGCTTGGTGGTCCAGATACTGCAAGCAACCCTCGTCTACGTGCTGTGGTTGAAAAAGCATTATCAGTGAATATGACACGTGACGTGATCAACCGTGCCATTCAACGTGGTGCTGGTGGCGAAGATAACGACGACCTGAAAGAAGTGACCTACGAAGGTTATGGTGTAGGTGGTGTTGCGGTTATTGTTGAAACCATGACTGACAACTTGAACCGTACTGTGCCTGACGTACGTCATTGCTTCTCTAAAACTGATGGTAACTTAGGCACCAACGGTTCGGTGGCATTCCTGTTCACTAAACGTGGTGAGATCACTTTTGAAGATGTGTCTTTGGAAGATCAAATCATGGAAGTGGCATTAGAAGCAGGTGCTGAAGACATCGAAGTCACTGAAGATGATATCCTAGTCATTACCACACCTGAAGCCTTCGGTGAAGTTCAAGATGCTTTAACTGCTGCAGGTTTAAAATCTGACAATGCTGAAGTAGTGATGAGTCCTTCAACCAAAGCAGAAATCACAGACATCGATCAAGCAAAAAAAATCATGAAAATGATTGATATGCTTGAAGATCTAGATGATGTCCAGAACGTATATACCAACGTTGAATTCTCAGATGCAGTTTTAGCAGAACTTGATGCTTAAATATTTCTGATTCAAAAAACGCACCTTAGGGTGCGTTTTTTATGGCTGTCGACCACCCTCGTCTTTGATTAGACTTTATTGAGTAATCCGCTACAGTTAAAGACATTATATTCTTTAATGACAAAGCTGGAATGCAGTGCAACCACGTGCTCAATTTTTCCAATCCGCTTGAGCAGGATTTCACTATAATTTTCCATATCCCTTGCCACAACTTCGACAATAAAGTCCGCAGACTGACCGGTGACCAAAAAGGCATTAATCACTTCGGGAATACTTTCCAGTTCTTCCAGAAATTTAGCAAAAGTATCGCTATCATGTTTGCTTAAGGATACCTGCAACAGCACATGCAGACTGAAACCTAATTTTTGGTAATTAATTTCACGTTTTAAGCCACTGATAATATTATGATCGATTAAGTGTTTGATCCTGCGATGCACCGAACTGACAGATAAATTCACCCGCTCGGACAGTTCATTCAGATTGACATCTTCATGGGTCAATATTTCTAGAATATGTTTATCGAAACGATCCAGTTCCATTTTTATACTCTTATATCAATAATCAATAGATGCAGAAAATTTTGCGCCATCTCTGTTATACAATATTTATTTATTTTTCACAAAATTTTCATATTCTGAAATTTTTTTCCAAATGGGAGCTCATTTTATAAATACGGTTTTCAGGATGGTTTAAATGACCGTTAATCGCATTAATTAAAAATATGATCAATGGTATTTTTAATTAAATCTTTATTTTTTAAATTATTTAAATTGAATGAGCGAAGCAACAGATAAGCTATTCCTGTCAACCCCCACACGACTTAACCGTCCATCTTTTACAAGTGTATAGAAATAGATTAAAACAAAGGCGCTTTAAAAACAAAAATAGCGCATTTCAAAAATATTACACAAGGAACGGTCATGGCTTCTAAACTTTTAAGCTTGATAAAAACAAAAGTGAGTCCTGTTTTAACCGTCGAAACCCAAACGAAGAGCTTACTGGGCGGCTTATTCGGTGGAACGACATCAGGTACCCTCACCAATCTTATTGGCAATCTCACCGGATCCAATACTCAACCTTCAGTCAGCTCATTATTAAATAATCTCCTTTCTGGAAGCAGCCTGAGTACGACAAATCTCAGCAATTTATTAACTCAGTTTTCTGGTTCGAATGCCTCAAGTTTAAATATTCAAAGCCTGATCAGTAGCTTAACCCAATCCAATGGCGGTAGCTTTAATATTACCCAGGTCACCAACTTATTAAAGAGCTTAATGGGGAGCAATAGCATCAGCCTGGATCTTGAGGCTATTTCTAAACTGGTGGGCGGCTTATTGGGCGGCAGTACAGGCAATATTGATATTGGTAAAATTTCTCAACTGGTCGATGGCCTGATCGGCGGTTCAAGTAATATTGATATTGGTGCGATTGCGGGTCTGGTCGGCAACCTGATTGGCGGGAATGGTGAGATTGATATCGCGCAAATTGCTCAGCTCGTTGGTGGTCTGATTGGTGGTTCTAGCGGATTGGGTGGTGTAGACATTGGTGCGATCGCAGGTCTGGTCAGCAACCTGATTGGCGGTAATGGCGAAATTGATATTGCACAAATCGCTCAGCTCATTGGTGGTCTGATTGGTGGGTCTGGCGGTTTAGGTGACGTAGACATTGGTGCCATCGCAGGTCTGGTCAGCAACCTGATTGGTGGTAATGGCGAGATTGATATCGCACAAATTGCTGAATTGGTCGGTGGTCTGATCGGTGGTTCTGGCGGTTTAGGTGATATAGATATTGGAGCAATTGCAGGTCTGGTGGGTGGCTTAATCGGTGGCAATGGCGAGATTGATATTGCGCAAATCGCTCAACTGGTTAGTGGCCTGATCGGCGGTTCTGGCGGATTGGGCGGTGTAGATATTGGTGCCATCGCAGGTCTGGTCGGCAACCTGATTGGCGGTAATGGTGAAATTGATATCGCACAAATTGCTGAATTGGTCGGTAGTCTGATCGGTGGTTCTGACGGTTTAGGTGATATAGATACTGGAGCAATTGCAGGTCTGGTGGGTGGCTTAATCGGTGGCAATGCAGGTGGTGATTTTGATCTTGGTGCTATTACCGATTTAATTAGCGGCTTTGTAGGCGGAAATGCAACAGGTGGTTTTGATGTCGGTGGCTTCACTGACTTACTGAGCGGTCTAATCGCGAATGGTTCAAATGGCATAGACTTAGGTGGGTTATTGGGTAATCTGAATCTCGGCAGCGATCTGGATCTGGGTGGTATGATCGAAGATATTTCCTCTGCTTCAAACGGCTTTGACTTAGGCAGTATTGCCGAAGGTGTTGGTCAGTTGGTTGGTAGTGGCTCTTCGATTGAATTGCCTGACCTCGGTGATCTTGTCCAAGGTGTGGGTACGACTGATTCCAATATTGACCTGTCTGCTCTCCTGCCGGGCATTAAAGATACGATTCAGAATATTGGCAGTGGCGGGTCTTCATCCGGATTTGATTTTGGTTCACTCCTCAATAATTTTACTAAAAATATTGATATCGACCAGACTAATCCTTGGGGTTAATCATAATCTCATCAAAAAAACGCGCTTCATGCGCGTTTTTTAATTTTGAAAGTAGCATTTAAACTTATATACCACGCCAGTCTACCCGTGCATTGCGTTCGGTTCGGTAAATACGACAAATATATTCACCCAGTGGAAGCTCATTCAAATACTGCTGATAGTCGCGATATTCTTCGGACAAGGTTTCGAAATTTTCTTTTTCCCATGGCGTACCTGGAATCGCCAGAAGCGGTGCCAACATGGAACAGACTGCAATATCCGCCAGACCTAAACGATTTCCGACAAAATAATGCCCACCTTGGCTGACCAGCATCTGATTGAGCTGCTGTACCGCAACATCAATATGCTGTTTGGATTCCGCCACAGTTTCCTCATTCAATGCATAACCCTTGGCCACCATCGCTTTCAATAAAGGTTTAGAAAATTTTTCAAACTGGCGCAGATAACCCTGCTCACCAATTAAAATATCCAGAGATTCATGATCAGAAGTCAGTGCTTGAGAGAGCATCCAGCGACGGACATGACGACCCAATTCCAAAGTAATTTCATTAATTTCTAAAGCTTTATTTCGAAAATACCCTTCTGCGTGCAGTAAACGATGTTCTGGATAAGTATCATCCAAATACAGAGCAATCTGGGTGGAATCTGCGATCCATCGGTCCTGATCACGCAAAATAGGCAGACGATTCTGTCCTGTTTTCAGGCGGGCAAAAGCGCGGTGTACCCCGGGTATCAGATTATGAGCAACATAATACAACTCTTTATGGTCCAGCATCCAACGTGCTTTTTCGCAAAAGTGAGATAAAGGAAACTGGTATAAAGTTCGCATGTATGCTCCATGTTTATCGTTATTGGATCAGGGCGTGTAGGCCGCCGTTTTATTCAGATACTTTAGTCACTCACTTTTAGAAAAACAATGTGATTTTTATTCAAAAGTAAAATACTGGCTGATTATTCCTCTATGGTTGGTGGACTCACGATACATCCCGGAAAGCTCAGCGAGTCATTTTAGGTCGTCAGAAGCATTTGATTGCAATAAACCACAAGCGCATGACCTGACTTTAGCTGTGCTTTCATGTAAAATCGGGAGCAATTTTTATATAACGCTTTTGTGAGTTATTTCATGGGTTTTAATTGCGGTATTGTCGGCTTGCCGAACGTTGGTAAATCTACACTTTTCAATGCCTTAACCAAAGCTGCTATTGCTGCAGAAAACTTCCCTTTCTGTACGATCGAACCAAACACCGGGATTGTACCGGTTCCTGATCCACGTTTAGACAAATTGACTGCAATTGTTAAACCGCAACGTGTTATTCCGACTTCTATGGAATTTGTAGACATCGCAGGTCTGGTAGCGGGTGCTTCTAAGGGCGAAGGCTTGGGTAACCAGTTTCTGGCCAACATTCGTGAAACTGATGCAATTGCTCACGTTGTGCGTTGTTTTGAAGATGAAAACGTCATTCATGTGAATGGTCGTATTGATCCACTAGATGACATCGCTACGATTAATACCGAACTTGCGCTTGCAGACTTGGACGCTGTAGCCAAAGCGATTACGCGTTTGACAAAATCTGCCAAGGGTGGCGACAAAGAAGCGCTTGCCACTAAAGCTGTATTGGAAAAAATCCAGCCTTTACTGGATGAAGGTAAACCGGCTCGCGCAGCGGACCTAGATGATGACGAACGCAAGCTGGTACGTGGCTTTGGTTTAATGACGCTTAAACCAACGATGTATATTGCCAACGTTGCTGAAGACGGTTTTGAAAACAACCCGCATTTAGATGCAGTCAGAAAATTAGCCGCTGAAGAAAATGCGATTGTGGTTCCACTTTGCAACCAGATTGAAGCTGAAATTTCATTGCTTGAAGATGAAGACCGTGCTGAATTCCTTGAAGCAATGGGCATGGAAGAACCGGGTTTAAACGTTGTAATTCGTGCAGGTTATTCATTACTGGGCCTACAAACTTACTTCACCGCGGGCGTGCAAGAAGTTCGTGCCTGGACCGTAAAAGTTGGCGCAACTGCACCACAGGCAGCAGGCGTGATTCATACCGACTTTGAAAAAGGCTTTATCCGTGCAGAATGTATCGCTTATGATGATTTCGTGCAGTACAACGGCGAAGCCGGTGCGAAAGAAGCAGGCAAATGGCGTCTAGAAGGTAAAACTTACATCGTTCAGGATGGCGATGTTTTACACTTCCGTTTTAACGTTTAAGTCATTGCTGTTAAAAAAAGCCCCTTCTTGGGGTTTTTTTATTGCTTATAAAAAGAGGATTCATACGTATAACAGGCTTTCTGGAAGCGCATAAGATCAACACATATCAACAATAATGATAACTATTCTCATATATAAATATTAAATTAGAGCGTATCTTAAATCTAATGAAAAATAACCTAACTCCATTCTTCCCAAGGAATCCTGCCAATGAGCTACACCTTGCCTGCACTACCTTATGCTTATGATGCGCTAGAGCCTCATATCGATAGCAAGACCATGGAAATTCATCATAGCAAGCATCATCAAACTTATATCAATAATATCAATGCAGGAATAGCGGGTACAGAATGGGAAGATTTATCGGTCGAAGCCTTAATTAGCAAATTCAATGAAGTGCCCGAGCAACTCAGACAGAACGTGATTAATAATGCTGGTGGACATGCCAATCATTCCCTGTTCTGGACTGTGATGAGTCCAGACGGCGGTGGTCATCCTGAAAATGAAATTGCCAAGGCTATTGAACATGAATTAGGAGGATTCGAGGCATTTAAAGAAGCGTTTACCCAAGCAGCGCTTAGCCGTTTTGGTAGTGGTTGGGCCTGGTTAAGTATGGCGCCAGATCAAACGCTTATTGTAGAAAGTAGCGCCAATCAGGATTCTCCACTGATGAATGGCAATATTCCCCTTTTAGGTCTGGATGTCTGGGAACATGCCTATTATTTACAATATCAAAACCGTCGTCCGGAATATATCTCAGCTTTTTTCAATGTCGTGAACTGGAAAGAAGTAAATCGTCGTTATCTGGAAGCGTTGAACGCGCTTTAAATCTTTGAGGAAATCGACCATGTCTACACGTACATTGATTCAACGCATGATTGGTAGCACACTCCTGATCTGCGGTGTAATGGTGCTTTTATTAGAACATGTGTGGATGCCCTATTTTTAAAGTTTATTTTGCTAAAAAAGCCAGTCTGAATGACTGGCTTTTTATAGGTACATTTAAATGGACAAAGGTTTATTGCATATTGGCAATTGCAGTACCTTTTTGCTTAGGATCAGTATTTCCGAGTGCGGGATGGGCAATGGCATTCTGACATTGCAGTTTATCCCGCTCATAATCTGCCTGTTTTTGTTGCAGACTATTACCATTTTCCATGGTCGTCCGCGCCCAGATTTCCAGACTGGTCAAAGCTTTACGACACAGGGCATATTTGCCTTCGGTCACCGAATCGGTCATTTTGACATTAATACGCCAGTCTGTACTCAATTTACGTGCCGGTTGACGTACCTGTGTTTCCAGCTGATCCACTTCTTTATTATAGACCAGTGGATCTACTTCATTGATCAACTGCCATGCGGCATTGGCATAAGCCGTCGCATCATTGCTTAGTTTAGGTGCCGGTTTAATTTCTGGCTTATCAGTCGATTGACTGTCATTCCCACACGCTTGCAACAACATTGCCGTGCTTATTAAAGCAGCAGTCAGTATCGTGCGTGTCTTGAACATCCACATATCAGGCTCGCCAATTTAAACATTTCGGCACTATGCTATTAAATTCACGTAGAATACACAATCTTCATTTGACCCATCGTTCAACTCTCCTTCAAGGTGTGTCGTGTCTGAACCGAATCAACTCGCTACGCAACCTGCTGGCTTCTGGCAAGGTGCAAAAGATAGCCAAGCGATTATCTTCACTTATTTACCAGTGTCGTTTGCTTTTGGTGTTTCAGCCACTCAGTTTGGCTTTACCGCCTGGGAAGCACTGTTCCTGTCCTGCTCGATGTATGCAGGTGCCAGCCAGTTCCTGGTGGTCGCGCTCTTAGGTAGTGGAACATCTATCTGGATGACGGCATTAACCGTGATTGCCTTAGACATTCGTCATCTGCTTTATGGCCCTGCGTTACAAAATCTGATTCAAGACCGGCTGAATTTAAAGAAAACGGCAATCTGGTCTTGGGGTTTGACCGATGAAGTTTTTGCCTCCGGCATGATCAAGCTCTCGCAACGGCGACAGGAATGGTCAGAATCCTGGATGCTCGGTTTAAGCCTGTTTAGCTGGATGTCCTGGGCACTCGGATCTTTCCTCGGTGGATTGTTTGCCGATCAGGTCAGCAACCTGCCGCAATTCTTACAGGCTGCGCTGGATTTCTTGTTACCTGCGCTGTTCCTGAGCTTCTTGTTAGCCGCTTTTGAGAAAAAACATACTTTTGTTGTAGCTGTCACAATTCTGGTGTCTGCGATTGCCTGTTATTTTATCGACCTGTCTGCCGCGATCTTTATCGGTATAAGTTCTGGTATTTTCGCAGGCCTGTTCAAGCACTATATTTTGAAACAGCCAGATCCTGAACACGCAGGAGATCAAGCATGAATCTAGAGATTATTCTGGTCGGGATTTTAGTCGGGATTGCCAATTTTGCCTCGCGCTTTGGTCCTTTTTTTGTCATTCAAAAATTTCAGCAAGGTTCGCAAAAACGCGGAGCGTTGTGGCTAAAAATTGCCTTGGGTTCAATTGGCATCGCTGCGATCAGCTCCATGTTGGTAGTTGCTACCCTGCCACCTTTATTAGAAACGCCGAATAAAAGTTTTGCGATGCTGGTTGGCTTTATTGTGCTCACGGTTTTGTACTTTAAGTTTAAACGTATTGTGATGGCGACACTGACCGCAGCGCTCACCTATGGCCTGGTTTACACCTATGTTCCAGTACCCTTTTAAGCTTTAACTCGTTGATCAATCGAAACAAAGACTTATGCTAAACTCATAGTATAGGTCTTTTTTATATAACAATAAAAACAAGGAAGGAGGCGCATGTTTGAGGTCAAACAGGTGATTGAAGGCAAAATCTTTATTCATCATCGGCGCGATGAAATGTTAACCGTATTCCATCGACATGAAGTGCCGGCACAATATTTTGAATGTTTTATCAATGCTCAAAATTTTACCGGACATTTTGTCGAAATACATGCTCAACCAGCAGATCAAGTTCGGGTGGTTTATATTAAAAAGAATAGCACCCATCAAATTATTGCTATGCTTAATCAGAGCCAATACGTGCTGCATCTTCATCCTTTGACATTGATTTTGGGTAAATGGAGCTTCAGACATCGTGTCCTGCCGAATACTCTAAAAATTTTTGCTGGTTTATTTGCGCTCCTTTTTATTCTTTTTTCAGCTACCGCCTTTTCAGTAGATCAGTTCCAGCTCACCACCATCTTGCGAGACTGCATTTAATTCACAGTTTTTGGGCTACTGTTATTTTTGCTGTGCTTTGTACTGCCTTTTGTATTGCCCTATGCGTATTTCCTGCATGTTCGTACATTACGTCTGTTAAAGATGCTAAATATCAATACTGAACAAGTTGCACAAATAGAAAAGCTCAAGTCTCAAAGCGAGATTTATCTTCTGCAAACGCAGTCTGACAGCGATGTGAAAATGACAGCGCCTCCTTATTAAAATCTAGAAAAACTTTATAAATAAAACTGTTGGTCAATATCACAATTTTGTATGAATCTTGGCTTAACTGTCGGCTCAGTTCTGCTATGCTAAAAGTCCATAAAATCAAGCATGGATGATCCACATGAGCGTGACTATTGGTACTCCCCTTCAATCTTCTGCCTATAAAGTTCTATTATTGGGTTCTGGTGAACTGGGCAAGGAAGTGGTGATTTCACTACAACGCCTTGGAGTCGAAGTTCATGCTGCTGACCGTTATGATCATGCCCCTGCCATGCAGGTTGCGCATTATTCCTATACCTTGAATATGGCAGATGCTGTAGAACTCAAACAACTCATCAATCAAATCCAGCCACATTTAATTGTTCCTGAAATTGAAGCGATTGCGACCGAAGTTCTGCTTGAAATAGAAGCCCAGAACATTGCTACAGTCATTCCTTCTGCTAAAGCCGTCAATCTGACCATGAACCGTGAAGGTATTCGTCGTCTGGCTGCGGAAGAACTCGGTCTGCCAACTTCAGCTTACCGTTTTGCCGACAGTTTAGAATCCTTCCGCGCGGCCTGTGACGATGTCGGCTATCCAAACTTTGTGAAACCGGTGATGTCATCTTCAGGCAAAGGTCAGTCTCGTGTTACCCGTTTTGATGAAGTCGATGCTGCCTGGGAATATGCGCAAACCGGTGGCCGGGTCAATCAGGGTACTGTGATTGTAGAATCACAAATTGACTTTGATTTTGAAATTACCTTATTGACTGTTCGTGCAAAAAATCCAGAAACCGGCGAAATCGAAACGTCTTATTGCGACCCGATCGGACATCGTCAGGACTCAGGTGATTATGTGGAAAGCTGGCAGCCTCAACCGATGACTCCAGCCGCGCTGGAAGAATCCAAGCGCATTGCCAACAAGGTCACTACAGCACTTGGTGGCTGCGGAATCTTTGGTGTAGAACTCTTTGTAAAAGGCGACAAAGTATGGTTTAGTGAGGTTTCCCCACGTCCACACGATACTGGACTGGTGACTTTAGCCTCCCAATTTCAAAGTGAATTTGAGCTGCATGCACGTGCTATTTTAGGCTTGCCGGTGAATACTGCACGACATAGTGTGGCTGCCAGTGCGGTAATTTATGCTGGAGTAGATGGCCGTAATCTTTCATTTTCTGGCCTGAATCTTGCTTTAGCAGACGGCAATACCGATTTGCACCTGTTTGGCAAACCAGAAGGTTTTAAACGTCGCCGTATGGGCGTTGCCACGGCACGTGCAGAAACTATTGAACAGGCACGTGAACTGGCCCTACAGGTCGCTAACCAAGTTAGCGTCAACCAAAACTAAGCTGAAATACCAACGGACGACTGTACATGATCAACACCCATCCACTGCTGAATTACGCTAAAAGCAACCATGACATTAAAGCCATCAATCAATGGCGCAGTGATGTCGAAAATCAGCTTCAGGAAAGTTTTGAAAATGGACAGTCGATTCGGGATATTATTCTGGCGCGTTCCAACCTGATTGATGAAGCATTGCAGTTTCTCTGGCAGCATGCCGAACTGGATCAAACCGATTTGGCCCTGTTTGCGGTCGGGGGCTATGGCCGTCGTGAAATGCTGCCTTATTCTGATGTCGACATCATGATCTTGTCAGAAGACGAGATTAACCCGGAACAGGAACAACTGATTTCTACATTCATTTCATCGCTTTGGGACGTGGGGAATTTCAAACCCGGTATCAGTGTCCGCACCATCAATGAATGTGTCAATCAGGCCAGCAGTGATCTGACCGTCGCCACCACCCTGATCGAAGCCCGCCTGATTATTGGCAATGAAAACCTGTGTAGATGGCCACGTCGTATCGTGTCACGTACCTGGACTGACAAAACTTTTTTTGATGCCAAGATGGATGAGCAGCATAAACGCTATGCTCAGCACAACAATACCGAAAGCAATCTGGAACCGGATATTAAAAATGCGCCGGGTGGCATCCGTGATATCAACCAGATTGGCTGGATTGCCAAACGGCATTTCCGCGTCAATCGCATTTATGATCTGGTACATCTCGGTTTTATTTCAGAATTTGAACTCGGTGTGCTTGAGGAAGCCGAAAGTTTCCTCTGGGAAATCCGTCATCACCTGCACCGCCTGACCAAGCGCGATGAAAACCGCTTATTGTTCGATTATCAGCGTGATATTGCTGCCAAATTTGGCTATGTACGTGAAGAGGCGCATCATCCGAACTACCCAATTGAACAGTTCATGAAGCGCTATTATCGCAGTGCACAGCAAGTGTCTACGCTGAACGAAATGCTGCTGGCCTATTTTAATGAATCGGTCATTACGCCACGTTTACCGCAATATGAACGCCAGATCGAAGAAATCAACCAGAACTTTAAACTGGTCGATGGCAAACTGGCTGTGCAGCATCACAAGATTTTCTCGGAAAATCCAAACGCAATTCTGGAAATTTTCTATTTACTAGCCAATCGTCCTGAGATCGAAGGTATTCGTGCGCGTACTTTACGCCTGCTGACCCTGGCTGGAAAACGCATTGATCAGGATTTTCGTGATAATCCGGTGCATCAGGCGCTATTTATGGCGATTATCCGTTCACCGCATCGACTCTACGATACTATGGTCGCGATGAAGCGTTATGGTGTGCTTGGAAATTACATCCCGGCCTTTGGACAGATTCTGGGACTGATGCAATATGACCTGTTCCATATCTATACGGTCGATGCACATACCTTATTGCTGCTGCGTAATTTAAACCGCTTTAAAGAACCTGAATTTGCCAAGGAATTTCCGGTGGTCAGTTCAGTGTTTCAGCGTCTGACCCGTCGTGACATCGTCTATCTGGCAGCAATTTTCCATGATATTGCTAAAGGTCGTGGCGGTGACCACAGTGAACTCGGTGCCAGCGACGCGATTAAATTCTGCCGTAGCCATGGCTTTACTGAACGCGAAAGTAATCTGGTGGCCTGGCTGATCCAAAATCATCTGATGATGTCGGTGACTGCCCAGAAAAAAGATATTTCCGATCCGGATGTGGTCAAAGAATTCGCCGAAAAAATGGGTGACATGGAACATCTGGATTATTTATACACCCTGACAGTCGCCGATATTAACGCCACCAATCCGAAGCTGTGGAATACCTGGCGCGCTTCGCTGATGCGTCAACTATATACTCAGGCACGTGACGTAATCCGTTCTGGTCTGGGCCGTCCGGTTGATTATCAAATGCTGATTGAAGATACTAAATTTGCAGCCAGTGAACTTCTGGTTCAGGACTTCTCACTGGATGAGGTAGAAAAAGTCTGGCAGGAACTTGGTGATGACTATTTCCTCAAAGAAACAGCAGATGAAATTGCCTGGCATACCCGTGCCATTTTACAACACGGCGATAATCCTGCCCCACTGGTGCTGATGCGGGCGCACCGTAAATATGCGCAGGATGCGGTACAGATCTTTATTTATACGCAGGATCAACCCAACCTGTTTGCCACCACCGTGGCTATTCTGGATCGTATGAATCTGGATGTACAAGACGCACGGATTATTACAGCGACTAAAGCCTTCAGTCTGGATACCTATGTGGTACTGGACCGTTTTGGTACCTTATTGACCGATCCGGAACGCGAAGCCACAGTGATTGAAGCCCTAAAAGATGCCTTGAGTCATTCAGATGAATATCCTGGCTTGATGCAGCGCCGGATTCCACGTCAATTACGTCATTTCGATATTGAAAATACAGTCGATATCAGTATCAATCCTGCCTTGAATCAGAATATGGTTGAAATTGCCACTCTCGATCATCCTGGTTTACTTGCCAAAATCGGTGGTTTATTTATGATGCAAGGCCTGGATATCCACTCTGCCAAAATTGCTACACTTGGCGAACGTGCCGAAGACATATTTTTTGTCACCAAAAAAGATGGCAACCCTATGACACCTGAAGAATCTGCTGAATTTGCAGCTGCACTTAAAACTGCGCTGGATGAAGCTTCTCATCAGGTTTGTAGTCAACATCAACACTCACATTAAAACGCGGTTACTTATTCATGAACTCTAGCTTGTCTCTACTGCATCCTTATCCGTTTGAAAAGTTAAATCAGCTTTTTGCGGATATCCAGCCTGCAAATATGCCCTTAATTCCCCTGTCGATTGGTGAACCAAAGCATCCTGCACCGGAGTTTGTGAAACAAGCGATTATCGATAACTTTAAACATTTATCGACCTATCCAAACAGTAAAGGCTTGCCTGAGCTACGCGAAAGTATTGCTCAATGGCTGACGCGCCGTTTTAAGCTAAATAGCATCAGTGCAGACAGCAATATCCTGCCTGTTTCTGGTACGCGTGAAGCGATTTTCTCGTTTGTACAGGCTTTGGTAAATCGTGAAGAGGCACCTTATGTGGTGATGCCGAATCCGTTTTATCAGATTTATGAAGGTGCAACACTGCTCGCAGGCGCCAAACCTTATTTCATCAACTGTACTGAGGAAAATAACTACCTTGGTGATTTTGATGCGGTTCCGGCGGAAGTCTGGGAAAAAACAGCATTGCTATTTGTCTGCACCCCGGGCAATCCAACAGGTGCAGTGCTGTCCAAAGAACAGTTTAAAAAACTGATTGCCCTGTCGGATCAGTACAACTTTGTGATTGCTTCAGACGAATGCTATTCGGAACTGTGGTTTGATCAGGCACCTGTAGGTTTACTGGAAGTTTGTGCTGAAATTGGCCGGGATGACTATAAAAACTGTGTGGTGTTCCATTCACTGTCTAAACGTTCTAACCTCCCGGGCATGCGTTCAGGTTTTGTTGCCGGTGATGCCAGCCTGTTAAAACCTTATTTGCAGTACCGTACTTACCACGGCGCAGCGATGCCGGTTCAGCACCAGTTAGCTTCAATTGCTGCCTGGGATGATGAAGCACATGTGGAAGAAAACCGGGTGCAATACCGTGCCAAGTTTGATTTATTCCAGAAAGAACTCGGTCATCTGCTGCCACTCAAAAAACCGGATGCAGGTTTCTATTACTGGTTAAAAGTCGACAATGATGAAGCCTTTGCCAAACATTTGATGGAAGAAGCACATATTAAAGTTCTTCCGGGTCGTTATTTATCCCGCGATACCGAACAAGGTAATCCGGGTGAAAATCATGTACGTCTGGCACTCGTAGCCGATCTGGCGCAATGTGAAGAGGTTATTCGACGCCTGAAAACCATCCTCTAAGTTTTAATCATGACTAAAAACCCACTTTAGATAAGTGGGTTTTTTAATTAACATTAGATGAGCTCTATTTTTATCACATACTGAGAAAATAATGCTGATTCTTACAACACTTTGGCAATTTCATCTTCAATATCTTCAGGCTTGGTGGTCGGAGCAAAACGGTTCAATACCTTGCCATCACGCCCGATCAGGAATTTGGTAAAATTCCATTTAATTCCATTGCCTAAAATACCTTTGGAATTGTTAGTCAAATAGCGAAAAATGGCGTGCGCTTCAGGGCCTTTGACATCCACCTTGGAAAACATCGGGAAAGATACCCCGTAATTCTTCTGGCAAAATTCACCAATCTGTTCATTGGAACCTGGATCTTGACCACCAAACTGATTGCATGGAAATCCCAAAATTTCCAGACCTTGATCTTTATATTTTTCGTAAAGTTTTTCTAATCCTGAAAATTGTGGGGTAAAACCACACTTACTCGCTGTATTGACGATCAAAAGTACCTTGCCTTCGTAATCTGCAAGTGGCTTGCTTTTGCCATCTAACAATTCAGCTTCAAACTGATAAATGTTAGTCATGGATAGGTTTCCTCATCATTTTTTTCTTGTGTTTCTAAGTCCAAAGAAGCCGAGTTGACACAATAACGCAAACCGGTCGGTTCTGGGCCATCCGGGAAAACATGCCCTAAGTGTGCGTCACAATGATGACAAACAATCTCAGTTCTGACCATTCCGTGTGAAGTATCAGGTAATTCTTCTACCACCGAACTGCTGACAGGACGGTAGAAACTTGGCCAGCCACAGCCGCTGTCATACTTGGTCTCAGAAGAGAACAGTGGCGTGCCGCAGCAACGACATACATAAGTGCCATCTTGCTTGGTATTCCAGTATTTTCCAGTAAATGCCGGCTCGGTTCCCTTCTCGCGCGTAATGCGAAACTCCTCAGGTGATAACTCTCTTTGCCATTCCCGGTCTGATTTATTGAGTTTTCCCATGATCACATACCTTTTTATCTTGCTATTTAAAATAGGATAATCCTATATTTACGTGATTCATTTTAAAAATTCTAGTCTTTATTCAACATTTTACAAAAGACATATAATGTTCAAAAAAGCAAAAAGAAAGCAAATATAAAAATAAAAGTAAGCAATTTTTACATTAAATGTTTTTTAGTGAGCAAATTTAATGGTATTCTTAGCTCTAAATTTGCTCAGGATTAAAAAATGTCGCAAAAAAAGAGCGTAATTTTTAAAAATCTGCTGCCTGTGATCAAACAATATCAGCAGCTTGGATTTACGCATGAAAAAATTGTTGCACTACTTCGAGATGAACATGATCTCGATCTAGTCACAACTGAGACATTTAAAAGTTATTTATATCGTTATGCAAAAGTGACCTCCACTCCTTCCGAGAACATCAAAATGCCGAACACTTTCCAAACCCCTCGCGAGATCAAGAAATCATCTAAGCTCGAGCATGTATGCTACGACATTCGCGGACCTGTGTTACGAGCGGCCATCGAGATGGAAGAAGCCGGTCACAAAATTATCAAATTAAATATTGGCAATCCTGCCCCATTCGGTTTTGAAGCGCCGCAGGAAATTATCAACGATGTGGCTTTAAACCTGCCGAATGCGATTGGCTACACGGATTCCAAAGGGATTTTCCCGGCGCGTAAGGCGATCTGTCAGTATTATCAGCAAAAAGGCATTCTAGATATGCACGTCAATGACGTCTATATCGGTAATGGTGTGTCTGAACTGATCGTGATGGCCATGCAGGGTCTGCTGGATGATGGCGATGAAATGCTGATTCCAATGCCAGATTATCCACTCTGGACGGCAGCAGTGAATCTGTCTGGCGGTACTGCGATCCATTATAAATGTGATGAAGAAAATCACTGGTATCCAGATATTGCTGATATGGAAAGCAAAATCACGCCAAATACCCGCGGTATTGTGATTATCAACCCGAATAACCCGACTGGTTCGGTTTACCCACGTCATGTGTTACAACAAATTGTCGACTTGGCCAAGAAATATGACCTGATTTTATTTGCTGATGAAATCTACGACAAAATTATTTACGATGGAATCGAGCATGTTGCTGTAGCAGCTCTGGCTGGCGATCAGCTCTGTGTTTCGTTTAACGGTTTATCTAAAGCCTATCGTATTGCTGGTTTCCGTTCCGGCTGGATGGCCATTACCGGCGATAAAGCACGTGCCGCAGACTATATCGAAGGTTTGGATATGCTGGCATCGATGCGTTTGTGTGCCAACCATCAGGCTCAATATGCGATTCAGACTGCACTGGGCGGTTATCAGTCGATTAATGACCTAATTCGCCCAGGTGGGCGTTTATATGAACAGCGCAATATTGCCTGGGAAATGCTGAACGAGATTCCAGGTGTGTCTTGTGTCAAACCTGAAGGTGCGATGTACTGCTTCCCGAAACTGGATCCGAATGTGTATCCAATCCAGGATGATGAAAAACTAATGCTGGATTTGTTACGTGCCGAAAAAGTACTTCTGGTTCAAGGGACAGGCTTTAACTGGCCAACACCGGATCATTTCCGTGTAGTATTCCTGCCGGCTGAAAATGAACTGCGTGAAGCCATTACCCGTGTTGGCCGTTTCCTGGCCAAGATACGTTAATTCTTGAAATAGACAATATAAAAAACCGCGTTGAGACGCGGTTTTTTATTTCTATGAAAAAATTCAGGCTTTTGACTGATGAAATCTTAAAAATCTTACCGGTTTCTTTGAGCAAATTTCTGCACTCAATGGTTTCTTTTCAGGCAATTTTTCCCTTTATTATGAAGATTCATGTTATTTTTTGACCAAACATAAAATTCCATGAGTACACGGATGTCCTCAAACACAATCAAGCTCAGCCTGTTTCTCTGTCTTAGTATGTGCTTGGGCATTGGTATTCTTCGCTTTTCTTATACCGCACTGTTACCTGGCACACGCGAAGCCTTTGGCTGGAGTACAGATTTTGCCAGTCTCTTGGGCAGTGCCAATTTGCTGGGTTATTTAATCGGTGCATTTACGGCCATGCGTCTGCCTCAAGACCGCAGCATGAGTACCTATATTCAAATTTCAGCCTTTGCCGGTATGCTCAGCCTGATGTGCTGTGCATTTTCTGGTTTTTCTGAAGTATGGTATATCGCTTGGCGGATTATTTCCGGGATCAGCGGTGGACTGATGATGATCTTATCGCCGAGTGTGGTTGCACAGTGCTGTGAACTTCAAGACCGTCTTAAAATCAACTTTATTGGTTTTAGCGGAATTGGACTAGGCGTTTTAATTGCGACCCTGTTTCTGCCTTATCTGGATCAAATTTCCATACAGACGGCCTGGCTAATCTTATGCGGTTTTGCTTTGCTTATCTGTATCGTTTTAAGTTTACTGATTCAGAAATTTAAGCCGTATTTGTCCACACAAGCTCTTGCAGTTACCTCTCCTCTCTCTTTGAATAGCGTCTTTTATAGTTTATTGACGGTCTACGCGTGTAGTGCATTCGCCTATATACCGCATTCACTCTTCTGGATTGATTATTTAAGCCAGCAGTTGGGATTGAGCTTGTTCTGGATTAATTTCAACTGGATTCTGTATGGAATAGGCAGTGCCTTGGGTGCCTTTAGTGCTTATGTGCTGGCCAGAAAATGGGGTAATTTTGCTGCCCTGAAAATTCTTTATAGTCTTTATATTGTGGCTATTTTTATTGCGACTCTAGATGCCTATCCCTTACTCACTTTTAGCTCTTCTTTTTTTACCGGGATGTTAAATCCGGCTGTGGTCTTCCTGACCTCCTATACCATTTTACAACTGTATGGACTGGCTTATAAAAAGCTCTGGAGTATTGCTACCTTGTGTTTTGCCTCGATTCAGCTGATCGGTGGACTCAGCTTTAGTGCGCTGCAATATTTTGGATTGAGCTATCATCAACAGTTCATACTGGCCACATTGGTTCTTTTATTAGGAACATTGCAACTGTTCTGGTACACACGTCCTGTCAGACTCAAATCTGAACAACAAACTCCGCCAATTTCTGCTCATGGAGAAGGAACTAAATAAGGATAAGGATTGGTTGCTCCTTGCCCACCTAAATAAATGCCATAATGTAAGTGCGGCGGGGTATTTTTGGCATTACCTGTATTCCCCACATAAGCGATGACTTCACCTGCCTCAACCCAGTCGCCTTCCTGAATATGTTCTGCATAGTCATCCAGATGTGCATAATAATGTTGGCTCATATTTGGACCGGTCACCCAGATGATTTTTCCACCCAGCTTGTTGGTGCCAATCCTACGCACAATACCTGGGGTCGCGCTAAATACTGGCGTACCGCGTTTGGCAAAAATATCCGTACCTTCGTGTTTACGACCGTCACTACGCGCTGCTCCCCAAGTATCATTAATCTGACCAACTCTGACGCCTTCAACCGGAATCTGTAGCGGAGCTTCTAACTGGGCTCTCTGTAATTGCCAATACAGATAAGGGCTTTTCCAACCTGCTGCTTCACCTGAAGGCGGTGGCTGACAGGCAGTTAGTAGAAAACCTATAGATAACAGTAAGCTTATAATCCGAAGAAATTTCACCAATATTCGCATTAAATTAAATAGATGACTTTTATCTTAATCACAACCGCCTAATTTAAAGTCACAATCCTGTTATTTTTAGTGATGATTTTATACAAGCGTTCAAATAACAAAACCCTCAAATGAGGGTTTTGTTATTTTAGGTGGATAGGAGATTATCTACGTTTTTTAGCACGAGATGGTTTCGATGGTTGTTGCTGTTGTTGCTGTTGCTGCTCTTCATTCTGAGCATTGTCCTGCTTGTCTTTTTGTTGGACCTGCTTATGTCTCGCTTTAGCTTTAGCCATGATTTACTCCTTTGGAGAAACATCTCTATATCACTGGAAGTTCCATTCATCACTGTAACGTTTATACAAAATAAGCCAATCGCTGAGCTGTATCCAAATACGTCAATGTAATACAGTGTTTACTAAGTTATTCAGCTTAGAACGAATCATTTCTAGGCTCATTACACTTCTTACATGATCTTGCAGCCTGATACTTATTTTAACGTTTAACCTTAAACCGTTCAGCCTTTGCTTCCCAATAAAGTGATAAAAAAACCCGCCGTAATTGCGGGTTTTTTTATTCATAAATTGCATCGCAATTTCAGGCATCCATATTGGCAATAATCGCTTCACCAAACTCGGAACAACGCAGCAAGGTCGCCCCTGGCATTAAGCGCTCAAAATCGTAGGTCACCGTTTTTGCCGCAATCGCACCCGAAATCCCCTTGATGATCAGGTCGGCAGCTTCTATCCAGCCCATATCACGCAGCATCATTTCTGCTGACAGAATAATCGAACCCGGATTTACTTTATCTTGTCCAGCATATTTAGGCGCTGTACCGTGGGTTGCTTCATAAACTGCAATCGAACCGCCGATATTGGCACCCGGTGCAATCCCGATCCCGCCGACTTCCGCAGCTAGCGCATCAGAAATATAATCACCATTTAAGTTCAGTGTCGCAATTACAGAATAATCCGCCGGACGCATCAAGATTTGCTGCAAGAAGGCATCAGCAATGACATCTTTAATAATAATGTCTTTGCCTGTTCTTGGATTTTTGATTTTAACCCATGGACCACCATCTAAAAGCTCACCGCCGAAACGTTCCAATGCGACCTCATAGCCCCACTCTTTAAATGCCCCTTCGGTGTATTTCATGATATTGCCTTTGTGTACCAAAGTCACACTAGGCTTGTCATTTTCGATGGCGAACTGAATCGCTTTACGCACCAGACGCTGGCTACCTTCTTTGGAGACAGGTTTGATCCCGATCCCACAATTGTCTTCAAAGCGGATGTTGGTTACACCCATTTCTTCTTTCAAAAACTTGATAACCTTTTTCGCTTCCTGAGAATCTGCTTTCCATTCAATACCGGCATAAATATCTTCTGAATTCTCACGGAAGATCACCATATCGGTTAGTTCCGGATTATGCACCGGTGAAGGCACCCCTTCAAACCAGCGTACCGGACGTACACAGACATATAAATCCAGTTCCTGACGTAAGGCTACATTCAGGGAACGAATACCGCCACCAACTGGTGTGGTCAGTGGACCTTTGATCGATATCACATAATCGCGCAGCGCTTCGAGAGTTTCTTCAGGCATATAGGTGCCGTAAATTTTGTCAGCTTTTTCACCGCAGTAGACTTCCATCCATTCGATGGAACGCTTCCCGGCGTATGCTTTTTGCACAGCAGCATCTACCACAGTTCGCATTGTTGGTGTAATATCTGCACCGATTCCATCCCCTTCGATAAATGGGATAATTGGATTATTTGGTACGTTGAGTGACAGGTCTGCATTAACGGTAATTTTGGTACCATCCACAGGTACTACGATTTTTTGATATCCCATTATTAGTATTCTCCCGGATGCCGCTGACAAATCTAAAATAATTGCCGATTAGGCAATACTTTCAACTGTTCTTAACGCATAATATTCTAATCCAGATTTGTTGTTTTTGAGATTTATACGGGAAATAACTAAATTTCCCTTTTAAATAAACCTCTACATTTTTTAAATTAATGTAATTATAGAAGTTATTTCCTATGAAAATCGTCATTCTAAACAAACCTTATGACGTCCTCTCCCAATTCCGTGCGGATGAAAAGCACCCAACCATGGCTGATTTTGTCAACGACAAAGATTTACGTCTTGCGGGTCGTTTGGACATGGACTCAGAAGGTCTGGTTTTCCTCACCGATCACGGTGGTCTCAACCAATATATCACCAATCCTGCCAATAAAAAGTTTAAAACTTATATGGTGCAAGTGGAAGGTGATGTCACTGAAGAAGCACTTGAGCAGCTTCGTAAAGGTGTGGAACTGAAAGATGGCATGACGCTTCCTGCACGTGCTGAAAAAGTGTCTGAACCGGAATGGTTGTGGGAGCGTAATCCTCCTGTACGTTTCCGTGCCTCTGTTCCGACGTCTTGGGTTGAGATTTCGATCTGTGAAGGTCGTAACCGTCAGGTTCGTCGTATGACCTCTGCTGTGGGCTTCCCTACACTGCGTTTGATCCGTACTAAAATTGGTGAGATTGATTTGGTTCGTATGGGATTGCAACCGGGCGAGACTAGAGAAATTGAACCATTATTATATCCAGACTTCCAGAATGTTCCTGCGGAAGAACCATACCGTTCACGCTCTTATGTGAAAAAGCCGGGTGGTACTGGCGGTAAGCCAATGGTTCGTAAGAACAAAGATGGTTCTGTGAAAAAGTCTGGCACCAAACGTATCTGGCAAATGGATGAAAGTGAAAAGCCGAAACGTCGCACCAATGGTACTACTCGTCCAAATACCAAGGCACCACGTGGTCGTGGCTAAGTTTGAATAGATTCAATCAAGCTCACTTCGGTGGGCTTTTTTTATTACATAACTTAAATATTTTTTTATTTTTCAATCTATTAGAATTAATTAAAGTATTCATTTTAATGTGAGTCTCATGAAAAAAATAATTTTCGCTTTAGCTGCGACTTCCCTTTCAACTTTTAGCTTTGCCAATCCACTAAGTGTTCATGTGCTTAATCAAGAAACTGGCCTACCCTCTGCTAATGTCACGGTCACCCTAGAAGCTCAGCAAGGTGAGAAATGGGTAAAGCTCAATGAAGCCAAGACAGACAGTAATGGTCGTATTAAAGAATTTTATCCTAAAGACACCGCGTTACAAAAAGGCGTTTATAAAGTAACGTTTAAAACGGGTGATTGGTTTAAGGCCAATAATCAACGGACGTTCTTCCCTGAAGTACCGGTGGTTTTTGTGATTGATGGTGCTTTAGAGCACTACCATATTCCACTGCTATTAAGTTCTTATGGGTATTCGACGTATCGGGGGAATTAAAATGTAGGACATGTTGTCACCAAATTTTTAACCCATATTCAAAAGGCTATATTTTTCATTGACTTCATCCAAAGTGAAATATCTTTTAATTTGGCGTAAATTATTCTTTTCATAAAAAAATCCTGCGAAGATAACAGGCTGATTTTTCTTAATCGATTCTTCCTTCGAGATATGGATACTATTTAGCTCATAAAAATATGGTTCTTTACTAATGATTTCTGCAACCTTATCAAAATAACCTCTTTCAACCCCTCGACCATAGTCATTATAGTCAATCAAATTCTTTGGAATTAGATGAACTTTGTCTTTGTATTTTTGAGAATTTTGATAAATATCTGCTATCTCATAACAATCAAACTCATAACTATCCTCTTTTAATTTCATTTGATAATACTTAATACCTCTTCCTTTCAATACTTCCATAACTTGCTGTTGGCATACTTTTGCATAAGAATCAGGCAATTTGTTATTGTTTTTTACGAGATCAATTTTTGATTTAGGCATCCTCATTCCGAAGTAGATTGCTTTCACTGCCCTATAATCATAGTTAAATCTACCAAAAGGTTCGATACAAATCCTGTACTCTTCTTCGTGTCGCCATTTTATAGATTTAGTCCCTGTTGTAACTCGCAATAATTTTTCCACAGCTGTCGCTCCATTTTTGAATACATGATCAAACTTCAATTCTGGTCTTTGTTCAGCATAATCAATCTCAAACGCAGCACTTATAGATCTCAGTTCATCAAGCTTTTCAAAATCATATTCAATACAGAATCCTGTATGTGAATCGGCATAATATGCCCAAAGCAATTCGTCCTTTTGAATTCGACTTAGAGAGTAAATCCCGACCTCCTTCCTAACTTTTTGACATAGTTGATCAAATTCTTTCCTAATATCAGAAGTCGAAAAACTAAATATATTATGAAACAGCTCAAATACTTTATGAATGTCTTTTTCACTGAATAGATTCTCAGATGGATCATTCAGCTGTGTCGAATGTGGAGCATAAAAATAATTGTTCTGTAAAGCTTCCAAATCACGTTTTGAACCATATCTATATTTATATAATTTCATTTTATCCAATAAAAAACCCATACCTGAATATTGGTTTTACCTACTTTTTCTTATGTGTGCAAATAAGATTTCTGACTCTGCCCTCTTGTCATTCTGCCTACTCAATGCTATTTATGATTCATATAATTTATATTTTAAAATAAAACGTATCTAAAAAGGAGTTTTGCAATGGATCAGCAAGTCAGCCAGATGTTTAATCAGGACCGGTTAATTCAGCATCTTGGTGCTCATCTGGTTTCTTATAACCACAATTATGCAAAGATCGAATTAAAGGTAACTGAACAGCATTTACAGGGTCATCAGACCTGTAACGGTGCCGTGATTTTCGCACTGGCAGATGCAGCTTTTGCAATTGCCTGCAATACCGGTGAACATCCGGCAGTTGGTCAACATTGCGGTATTCATTATTTAAAACCGGGCTTGCTTGGCGACACACTGACTGCTGTAGCTGAACACAAAGCCAGCAGTGGCCGTAGTGGCATTTATGATATTCAGGTGATGAATCAACATAATCAAATTGTGGCAGAATTCCGTGGCACATCACGACTGATCATTAAATAATTTTTTCTCAAAATTTAATGCAATAAAAAACCGGTGACGATGCACCGGTTTTTTTAAATGACGAACAAGTGAAGCTTTAAGCTTTAAGCCATTTCTCGACTTTAGCCGGATCTTCCACTTTCAGTTCAACTTCGGTCAGTTCAGAACCCGCAGCTTGAACCTCGAAGGTCATCAACTCATCACGACGGAATGCATACACTGTAAAAGTACCTTGCTGTTTTGCATAGCTTTCAACAAGCTTAGTCGTTGCCTTTAAACCATCAATTGCAATAATGACATCATTGGCAGAAAGGCCAGCGAGCACAGCAGCACCCTCACGACGCGCAGATTGAACCAGCACACCTTCCGGCTTATCTGCCAGTTTTAAACCGAATGGCAAAGACTTGTCATTTTTCAGGCTATAAGCCATACCAAACTCAGGGAAAAGCTGATCCAATGGTAATTCGTCTGTGGTATTGATCAAGTGATTGATCTGTTCTGACCAATCATCTCCTGTCAGTTCTTTACACAATTCAAAGATTGTCCGCTCATGCACCTGAACACCCTTCTGGGCATTTTCATACAAACGGCGCATCACGGCATCCAGACTTGAACCGCGTAAACGCAAACCTAAGTCTAAGCACAAAGCAACTAAACAGCCTTTGTTGTAATAGCTGGTACCCGCATTATTCGAGTTTTCATCCTGACGGTAGAATTTCACCCAGGCATCAAAACTGGATTCAGACACTGACTGAATCGCACGCCCCGGATTTTGCAAATAACGGTCAATCTGTGCTTTTAACAAAGCAATATACGATTCCTGATTAATCACGCCACTGCGCAGCAAAATCAAATCATCGTAATAAGAGGTAAAACCTTCAAAGATCCATAACAGAGAGGTATAGCCTTCTCTGTTTAAATCATAGTTAACAAAGTTTTCAGGGCGAATAAATTTCACCAACCAGGAATGGAAATATTCATGGCTACATAAGCCCAAGAAACGCTGATAATCTTTTGAAGGTTCTTCAGGTTCATTGGCCTTAGGCAAGTCATCACGTGGTGAAATCAGGCTAGTCGAGTTCGGATGCTCCAGACCACCATAGCTATTACCGGTTGCCATGGTCATAAAGGTATAGTCTGTAAACGGCGCCGAACCAAACATTGAAATTTCTGTGGCACAGATTTTTTCAATGTCCTGCTGCATACGCGCGGCATTCATGGCATGTTTACCTGAGACCACAAATTCATGTGGAATGCCATTTGCTTCAAAACTGAAACGGGTTTGTTCTGCCAGCTCAAATGGTGCGTCAATCAGTTCGGCATAGTTTTTAGCTTTAAGCGTGAAACGGCCTTTAACCAGACTTTTGGCCTGCATGCCGCTTGCCAGCTGAAAATGCTTTAATTCATCTGGCAGGAAGATTTCCAGTTCAATTTCTTTATTTTCCTGACCTTCCAGCCCCAGACATGCACAAGCCGGGTTCACGTAGAGACGATTTTGATCCACATATGCACCACGAACGGACAGGTCATAGGCATAGACATCATATTCAACTGTAATCAGTTCATGATCAGTATTGAATAAACGCCATTTATTTTTTTCAAATTTCTGGATCTGTAACTGGCGCCCATCTTCATCATAGGCTTTGACCGCTTCAATGTGCTTGGAAAACTCTCGAATCAGATAGCTGCCCGGAATCCAAGTCGGCAATGACAGGACTTGTGTCGGGTCCGCAAGAAAACGAACAGTCACGTGAATAAGATGCTGACGATAATCGTCAAATTCAATTTGATAATGCAACATAATGAACGATATAAAATTAAAATAAATGAGATATAGCTTAGCTTAGCATTTTTTAAGCCAGTATGGTTTAGCTGTCTTATTTGTCTACATTTACGACTAGCTATCTGTATAAAAAAGGCATAGCATGCGTGAAAATTAAATCGTTCAACACCCAGCGGGTTATCAAGGAACACCATTGAAATACATCATCTCACTGATTGCGGTTTTCAGTTTATTTATTTCTGCATTTTCACATGCTGCCCTACTCAATATTGTGCCTGAAAGCGTTGAAGCTGAAGCCTGGACCATTCTGGATTCACAGTCTGGTCAAGTCATTGCAGAGCACAATGCCGACGTTCAGCGTGCTCCGGCTTCGCTGACCAAAATGATGGTGGCTTATATTGCCTTAAAGGAAATTGAGGCCGGAAAATTAAATAAAAATGAAGTGTTAACCGCGACCTCTATGGTTAAAACCGTGATGTGGGATGAGTCACAGATGTACCTGAAAGAAGGTGATCTGATTTCAGTCGATCAGCTTCTGGCGGGCTTAATTATCATGTCTGCTAATGATGCCGCAGTCACGCTGGCTGAGAAAATTTCGGGTGGTATTCCGCAGTTTGTTGAACGTATGAATCAGGAAGCCAAAGCGCTGGGCATGCAGCATACCAATTTCCAGAATCCGGCCGGTATTACCATGCCTGAGCATTATTCGACTGCCGCCGATTTGGCCAGACTGTCTATGGCGGTGGTGAATGAAACCCCGGATTATCTGTATTATTCCAAACAGCCAAGCTTTACTTATAACCAGCATTTTCATCGTGCGACCAACCGTGTGCTTCAGGTCGATCCTACAGTAGATGGTTTAAAAACCGGTTTTACCCGTGCAGCGGGCTATAATCTGGCGCTGACAGCCAATCGCATCACCGCAGATTTTGAAATGCCAAATCGCCGTCTGATTGTGGTGGTGCTGGGTACTAAAAGTGCAGCAAAACGCGCTGAAGTATCACATAAGCTGATGAATCTGGCTTATACCTATACCCGCAATGAGGTAGCGATCAAAGATCAACAGCTACTGGCTGAATTGCCTGTGATCAAATCCACCTTAAAAATGTTTAAGGTACAAACCAAACAACCGCAGATCATTACCACTTCTTTATATGATCAGGGCTACAGTATTGACCTGAATCAGTTTGACCAGGTGCATCAGCGTGTCATGCTGAATACTGGTGATGGCGTTTTAAAAAGTATCGAGCCACTTCAGGAAACTCAGACTCATATCAATGTTGAAGTGAAGGCTTCTGAACTTATTGCGCCTTTGGCCACCATGATGCCTTTGGCCACCATTCAGGTTTATCAGAATAATCAGTTGATTCGCACCATTCAAATTGAAGATCATGTCGAAATTGAAGAAGCCAATCTGTTTCAGAAATTCTTTAGCTGGCTACAAGGCTTATTCGGTTTGTTTTCAGAAAATACGCCAAGCGTAAAACTTTATCCTCTGGATAGATAATAGCGCTACATCTCAAGTAGTTTCCCTTTAAGCTAGAAGATCTCCTCTCTGATCTTCTAGCAGATTTCTCCTATCAATCTTGCTCTCCCATTGCTTCCCTAAAGCAGCGACACTTACTTGCTCTCACAGAATTGCTACGTTTTGTAATTTGTATAACAATTTTAATCAAGACGCGTTTTAGCGCATGCCATAGTATATTTTCTCTCTATTTCTCTTATTTTTATTAAAAAAATAAACAGGTTAATCATATATGACAGCACATAAAATCGTGATTGTGGGTGGTGGTGCCGGTGGTCTGGAACTGGCAACTCAGCTGGGTGAGAGCTTGGGTAAAAGCGGTAAAGCCCAGATTATTCTGGTCGATCAAAAACTGACGCACATCTGGAAACCGCTGCTGCATGAAGTTGCTGCGGGCACCTTAAATCCACATGAAGAAGAAACCAATTATTTTGCCCATTCAGCTACACATCATTATGAATTTGTCTTGGGCACATTCACCGGTCTGGATCGCGAAGCTAAACAGATTGTGGTCGAAACAGAATATTTCTCCAAAAAATCCCAATCCAAGAAAAAACAGCGCATTGACTATGACACCCTGGTACTGGCCTTGGGTTCTACCTCGAATGACTTTAATACCGAAGGCGTCAAACAGTTCTGTCATTTTCTCGACAGCCGTCCACAAGCTGATATCTTTCAACAGGATCTGTTGCATCTCTACCTGAATGCTCAACATGAAGCTTCGAGCCGTGAACTGAATATCGCGATTATTGGCGCCGGAGCAACCGGAGTGGAACTGGCAGCTGAGCTGGTAGAAGCCAAACACAATTTCTTTAAATATGGCTTAAACAAGGTCGATCCAAATAAAGTCAAAATTACCTTAATTGAAGCGGCGGATCGTATTCTGACTGCACTCTCGCCGAAAGTTGCTGAACATACCATGCAACAGCTGGAAAAATTCGGTATTGAAGTCTTGACCAGTCACCGTGTGGCCAAGGTTGATGAAGACAAGATTTATTTTGCAGATGGCTCAAGTCTGGATGCCGAGATTAAAGTCTGGGCCGCAGGCATCAAAGCACCTGAAGTTTTGGCACAACTGCAAGACATGGAAAAAGACCATATTCACCGCTTGAAAGTCTATTCCACCCTGCAAACCAAATCTGATCCAGACATTTTTGCTTTTGGTGATTGTGCTCACTGCCAGCCTGCAGCAGATGAACCGGTCTTGGGTCCACGCGCACAAGTGGCTAGCCAGCAGGCCAATTTCCTGGCCAATGCCTTGAAAGCACGTATCAATGAGGAAAGCTATTTACCGATGTTTAAATTTTCTGACAAAGGTTCACTGATTTCCTTAAGCCAGAATAAAGCCGTCGGCGAGTTGCTCGGTCAGGTCAATGTGCAAGGCTTTGTCGCCAAATCGATGTATGTGTCCTTGTACCGGATTCATCAGGCGACCATTCATGGTTATGCGCATGCGGGCATTCTTACCGCAAAAGATTTTGTTATACGAAAAATTTCTCCAAAGCTGAAATTGCATTGAAATTCCAGAATTTGGCCCAATCAATGAAAAAATCGTCAACAAAATTGTCAAATTGCGTTTTTTTGCTAATTTTAGTCTACAAAAATGCAATTTCACTTTATGATGTACTCTTAAAAAATTGAATGGATCAATTAACATGACTGCTATTGCAAATAACCTCGTGGTTTCTTTCCACTACACATTGACTAACGCAGAGGGTGAAACTCTCGACCAATCTCAAGGTGAACCACTTGCCTATTTGCACGGTGCAGGTAACATCATCCCAGGTTTAGAAAATGCGTTAGAAGGCAAAACTGTAGGTGAAAAATTCACTGTAAATGTTCCTGCTGCTGAAGGTTATGGCGAATACAACCCTGACCTAGTTCAAGAAGTTCCTGCGCAAATGTTCCAAGGCGTAGACAACATTCAAGCAGGTATGCAGTTCCAAGCTCAAACTGATGACGGCGTGCAAATCGTAACTGTTAAAGCAGTTGAAGGCGACAATGTTGTGGTTGATGCTAACTTTCCACTTGCTGGTCAAGACCTGACTTTCGAAGTTGAAATTGTATCTGTTCGTGAAGCTTCTCAAGAAGAATTAGATCACGGCCACGTACACGGTGTAGGCGGTCACCAACACTAAGATCTTCTGATCTTGAGTGAAAAAAGGCAAAGTCTGACTTTGCCTTTTTTATTGTCTGAAAATAGCCCGCAGAATATTAACCATCCAATTAGCTATAAAAAAAGCAGAGCCATTGCCCTGCCTTTCCAATCCGATCAAGATCTCCTTTTACAGGATGATCAGTGGATTATTTTTTTTGGTTATAAATCTGCATCGCTGCTGGCAATTGTTGACGCATTTGCCCAATACGCTGACTATTCGATGGATGCGTAGACAGGAAGGTTGCACCACTGCTGCCACCGAGTTTGTTCATTTTTTCCCACAAGGTAATGGCTGCATTCGGGTTATAACCTGCGCGTGCCATCAGCATTAAACCGCCTTGGTCAGCACGACTTTCCAGATTACGCGAGTATGGCAAGCCAATCCCGATCTGACTACCCAATTGTGCTGCTGCAGCGCCACCTTGACCTACACCTGCTGCATTTAAGCCAATACCCAAGGCCAGATCAGTCAGGGCTTGAGCACCGATTTTCTGCTTAGAATGCTCTTCTAAGGCATGCACCATTTCATGACCCATAATCGCTGCAATTTCAGCATCGGTCAGATTCAGTTTATTCACGATACCGGTATAGAATACAACCTTACCACCTGGTGCAACAAAGGCGTTGACCTGATCAGATTTGAGCACAGCCAATTGCCACTGGAATGCTGTACCGGTTTGATTCATCTGGTTAGCAACTGGCTTCAAACGGTTAAATACATTATTAATCCGTTTATAGGTGGCTGAACTGGTATCCAGTTGGCCTTTATTGCGCGCATCATTGACCATGGCATTATAGCTTTGGCTCGCAGATGCATTTAAGGTCGCAGTATCTGCCCCTGCCATATCGGCAATGGTGGTACAACCTGATAATGTGACGACTGTAGCAGCCGCCATACTCAATAAAAGTTTATTCTTCATTATAATTTACTCCGCCTTGGCTCAAGGGCAATTTACATTGTAAAAATTATAAGTGAAAGCACGCAGCAGCTAAACGCTTAATTCATTCATCTTCTTATAAATTATGTAATTTTTAAGCCAAATACTGTATCGCCAACCAATAAATCAGACAGATGATATTTAAGCCCAAGTAAACCTGACTCAGTGGTTTGATTTTCTGTTCAAGCATTTCGTTTTTACGTTTGAAATATAAAAAAGCATTTTGCAATAAAATAATAGGCACTAATATACATGCAATAATGACACTCAGACCAACTAGCGCTGCATAAATCACTTCGGGATTTTGAGTTTGCGCACGAATAATCATCATGGCCATTGTTGGCGCCCCGCCCATTGCGAATAACAATGAATAAAACATGGTCGCCGATATATTTTTTTGCATCCTGCTGCTCATTTTTCTTTCTTTATATACCACTATGTTAAAGCACATCACGTGGTATTACCGATGCAACTTTAGTCTTGAAATACCTGCATAATTTCAACCTATAAAAAAACCCATCCGGAGATGGATTTTTATCATTCAAGCTTTAATCAAATGAAGATTAAGCATCAAACGGGTGGCGAAGAACAATCGTTTCTTCACGGTCTGGACCTGTTGAAATGATGTCGATTGGACATTCAATCAATTGCTCAAGACGTTTTACATAGTTCAATGCAGCTTCTGGCAATTGATCCAGTGATTTCGCACCGAAAGTTGACTCAGACCAGCCTGGCATAGTTTCGTAAATCGGTTTTAAAGTTTCGAATGCAAGCGCATCAGAAGAACCGACACAACCAGAATCTGCAGCTTCATAACCCACACAGATTTTCACTTCTTCTAAACCGTCAAGAACGTCAAGTTTAGTCAGGCAAATACCAGAAAGTGAGTTTACGTCAACTGAACGGCGTAGGATTTCAGCATCGAACCAGCCACAACGACGTTGACGGCCAGTAGAGGCACCAAATTCATTACCAATCGTACCGAGGTGTTTACCAATCGCATCACCCGTGTCATTTGCAGCGTCATACACCAACTCAGTTGGGAATGGACCTGCACCTACACGCGTTGTATACGCTTTGGTAATACCCAGTACATAGTCAAGATGCAAAGGACCCAGACCTGAACCAGAGCTTACGCCACCAGCAGTGGTATTCGAAGAAGTCACATACGGATATGTACCGTGGTCAACGTCAAGAAGTGAACCTTGCGCGCCTTCGAACATGATGTTGTCACCGTTTTTACGGTAGTTATGCAATTCAGTGGTCACGTCCACAACCAGTGGCGCAACAACTTTACGCCATTCGTCGCAAAGTGCCAGCACGTCTTCCAGTTTAACTCCTTCAACACCGTAGTATTCAGTCAGCTGGAAGTTATGGTAGTCCAGAAGTTCAGTTAACTGAGCAGTAAGATGATCACCACCACGTACCAGGTCAGCAACACGGATTGCGCGACGCGCTACTTTGTCTTCGTATGCAGGACCGATACCGCGACCTGTCGTACCAATCTTCGCATTACCACGTTTTTTCTCACGCGCCTGATCAAGTGCGATGTGGTTCGGAAGAATCAATGGACAGTTTGGAGAAATGCGTAAACGTTCTTTAACAGGAACGCCTTCTTTTTCAAGAATATCCATCTCTTTGATGAGCGCTTCAGGAGAAAGAACAACACCGTTACCAATTAAGCACAATACGTTTTCACGTAAAATACCTGATGGAATGAGGTGTAAGACAGTTTTCTTACCACCAACCACAAGAGTGTGACCTGCGTTATGTCCGCCTTGATAACGAACTACCGCTGCCGCTTGATCTGTGAGCAGGTCGACGATTTTACCTTTACCTTCGTCGCCCCATTGGGTACCAAGTACCACAACATTCTTGCCCATAATAGCCTCATTACATCATGCTGTTAAAGTTGAAAGCCCCGCTCAGCGACATGAACACTGAGCCAAGCAGTTAAATCGTTTTGACTGTCCACTCACCATTCGCATTCACCAGCTGGTGCGTCGCATATGGAATCGAGTTTAAATCATCATTACCCAGTAACTGAATTACACTTAAGCCTTGTGCGCGAATGTTCTGAATCGCATTCAGAAGTTCTGCATCAGTGCCTTTAGGCGCAACCACGACCTGTACCGCGTCAAACTGACCTGCGCTTAAAGCATATAAGTCACAAGAGAAACCGGTTGCCGGACGCGCGCGGCCAAAATGTTCACCAATGCCATCATAACGGCCACCTTGTGCCAGTGCAGCTGCACGGTTCGGTGCATAGACTGCATACATCAGGCCAGTATGATAATGGTATGAACGTAATTCAACCACATCAATACCAATACTCAAGTTTGGCCAACGGGTTTGAACTTCATCTTTGGTGGTTTGCAAGACATTAAAAGCCTGAGTGAATGCTGGATTTGCCAACACTTCAGCACTTAAATGCGCTTGTAATGCATCCAGGTCGCTGGCATAGCGTCCAAGTGCATAGAAATCCTGACCAAATTTCAGGTCTGCCGTGAATTCTTCTAATTCTGGCAAAGCCTTACGCTGGTATAAATCAGATAATTGCTGTTCAGCGACTTTGTTTAAGCCGGCTTGAGCCACCAGACTGCGGAATAAACCCACATGACCTAAGTCCAGATGAATACCATCTGCCAGACCTGTTTCCTGAATCAGACTGATCATCAAGTCGACCATTTCTACATCGGCATCGATGCTGTCTGAACCAAATAGCTCCGCACCTAACTGTAGTGGCGCACGCGAAGTGTTAAAACCGCGAGGCTTGGTATGCAGAACGGTTCCTGCATAGCAGTAACGTGCTACACCTTCCACTGGATGTACATGCGCATCAATACGAGCCACTTGTGGTGTCATATCGGCACGCACACCAAGCAAACGACCAGAAAGCTGATCGATGACTTTAAAAGTGGCTAAGTCTAAATCTTGATTCGATTCTGAGAGAGAAGATAGAGATTCGATGTATTCAATGAATGGCGTGTACACCAACTGATAACCTCGAGATGCAAGGAAATCCAGTGATTTACGGCGCAGACTTTCAATAACTTGCGCTTGTTCTGGTAATACATCAGCTACACCATCAGGTAATAACCATGTCTCTGAAATGGGCATGTTGTAAACCTAAATTCTTGTCAGCGCGGAACGAATCCGCATAAAAAAATCGGGAGCACACCCGATTTCTCCTAGTCTAGCACGATAGTTTTGGCTGTGCATCGCAAATTTTATAATTTTCGCTACCTGATGAAATCAACAACAATTGTGTCAACTATCAGCGTTTTAATGCACATTCAAAACAAATAGCATGAAAAAATCAGGCATTAAACCAAAGGCAATGCAGTGGTACTTTTGACCGTTTGCAATGGAATTTCAGTTTTTACACTTTGAATGCAGGGAATTTGGGTTAAATGGTGAATCTGAAATTTACGATAAGCATCCAGATCAGCCACTACAATTCTTAGAAAGAAATCACAATCGCCCGCCATTAACTGGCACTCGACCACCTCTGGCATTTCCTTGATCGCTTCGACAAATTGATCGACCACGGCAGCCTCTTGAGACTTGAGCTAGACACGTGCAAACACACTCATCGCCAAATTGACCTTTTGCGGATTCAGCAGCGCGACATATTGCTCAATCACACCATCATCTTCCAGCTGTTTCACCCGTCTTAAACAGGGTGATGGCGACAAGCCAATTAATTGAGCCAGTTCATTATTTTGCAGTTTTCCATTCATTTGCAGCTCATGCAAAATGCGTTTATCTATTTGATCCATATTTATACTTTGGCATTTAAAACCCTTTAAATTCAATTTAGCGCAATTTAATTTTAAATAAAACGTAAATCTCTTTCATTACAACAGCAAATAGCCAGAATATCGCCATAAAATATGGTCTAGTTTTGCAGTACCCAGGTCATTTCCATGCTTTTGTTTAGACAAAGCACCGCAGCGGTGGTTGTCCCTACCGATTTCAGCGAATTTCAACGTGGCATGAAAGATTCTATTCCAATGCTTTTAGGGATTATCCCCTTTGCGCTGGTGCTGGGTGCGACGGCGGTACAGAAGAATTTCAGCTTGCTCGAAGTGCCGTTACTGACAGGTCTGAACTTTGCCGGTGGTTCTGAGTTTGCCATTCTGGAAGTCTGGAGCAGTCCGCCAAATTTACTTATGCTGATGTTCATTACCTTTCTGGTGAATAGCCGGCATCTGTTGATGGGCGCCAGTTTGGTTCCGTATTTAAAGCATCTCCCCAATCGTAAAGTTTTTCCGGCGCTGTTCTTTATGGTCGATGAGAGCTGGGCGCTCGGTCTGGCTGATGCACAAAGGAAACAAGCGCAACTGGGTTATCGTGCTGCGTTTAGCATGCCTTATTATGCCGGCCTGTGTTTTTGCCTGTACTTGATGTGGGTCGGATTTACCACACTCGGCGCCATACTTGGACCTGTATTAGGTGACATCAACCGTTTTGGTTTTGATATGGCCTTTCCTGCTGTATTTCTGGTGTTACTGAGAAGTATGTGGAAAGGTTTTGAGGCTGCCCGGCCATGGCTGGTCAGTTTAGTCTGTGCGGCTTTGGCTTATTTATATTTACCTGCGGGCTGGTATGTGCCAATTGGTGCATTGTCTGGAATCGCTTCGGCATTTTTCCTGATTCAAGAGGATCAAACATGATCCAGATGAGTACCTTGGTGGCCATTATCCTGATTGCTGCGACCACTTATTTAACCCGAATCTTGGGCTATGTCTTATTAAAAAACAAAACGCTGACACAGCGCCAGCGAAAAATTCTGGAAGTAGTGCCCGGCTGCGTGCTGATTTCAGTGATTGCACCCTATTTTGTACGCGACAATCCTGCAGACCTGATCGCATTGGCTTTAACGCTATTTGCGGCTACGCGTTTTGGATTATTACCAACCGTCGCCATCAGTATGGTTTCTGCCGCAGTTTTAAGAATTTTAATCGTCTAATGCTCAAATAAAACCCCTTTAAATGATTTCTAAAGGGGTTTGGATTATTTCTGTGGATCAACCACTTTGGTCAGCAAACTGACTAGCTCGGCATTTTGCAATTCGACCTGCTGAAGTTTGGCCGTGGTCTGATCCAGCACTTCCTGCTGTACATGCATTTTTTTGGCTAAATCCTGCATGATTTCCAGAGTCTTTTTTAAATTTTCTTCCAGATGCACGATTTTTTCTTCGACTGGCATGCCTTCCACGCTACGTGGTTCATCATTCTGATTAAACTGCAGCCAGATCAGAAAAATCACTGCCAAAGTCAGCAATATAATAAATCCCCAAACCACCATCATGTGCTTGCTCTTATTTCATTTTATTGTCTTTATCTTAACGAAAAATGCTGCGGATAACGTAAATAATTCAGCCTCAACTCCTGATTTTCGATCAATTACCGGCAAATTCTCTTAAAACATGGCTTGCAGAATATTTACAGGCAAGAAAAAAGCACCGTGTCTTGGTGCTTTTGAGGTTTAGATGACCCGAACTTAATGAAATGATTCACATAAATCCAGCAGACGGTTGGCATAGCCCCACTCGTTATCATACCAGGCAAAGACCTTGGCTTGATGCCCGACCACCAGAGTCTGGGTCAAATCCACAATCAATGAATATGGGGAATGATTAAAATCACTCGATACCAATGGCTCATCCGTCACAGCCATGATTTCGGCAAAATCCTGTTTCGCAGCCTTAATCAGGACTTCATTCAGCTTATGATCGGTAATGGGAGACTGGGAAACAAAGGTCAGATCAATCGCTGCCACATTAATGGTCGGGACGCGAATCGAATAACCGTCAATCCGTCCGTCCATTTTTGGCATGACACGCTTTAATGCACCGAGTGCGCTTGAAGTCGTTGGAATAATGTTATGACCTGAGGCACGGGCACGACGCAAATCGCGATGTGCCTGATCCAGTACCGACTGATCCGCCGTTACAGCATGGATTTCGGTCATTAACGCACTGCTGATGCCAAAAGCATCATCGACAATTTTGACCAGTGGCACCAAAGCCTGGGTAGTACAAGAAACACTGGAAATGATCTGGTCCGATGCTTTGACTTCATGATGATTGACACCATAGACAATCGCGGCATCGACCGTATCAAAAGGTGCCGCGCCGATAATCACACGTTTTGCCCCTGCGCCAATATGCTGGGTCGCAGCTTCACGGGAACGGAACAGTCCGGTACATTCAAGTACCACATCTACCGCCAGGTTTTGCCAAGACAACTTAGCCGGCTGCGGCTCACACAAAACCTGCACTTTTAAAGCGGCATCTTGATAGCTGATATGCATATGGATATGTTCAGCATCATAACTGAGATCTACCTGCCCCGGAAAACGGCCATGGGTCGAGTCATATTTAAATAGATGAATCAGGGTTTCAACATCGGCAATATCGTTAATGGCAACGATTTCAAAATTAAAATCTTTCGGATTTTCAAACCATGCGCGCAGTACATTCCGTCCAATACGCCCAAATCCATTGATTGCCACTCGTTGCATGACTCGACCTTTTATATGCCTATTTTAAAACTCTTCTATGTTAAAGGATTTCTTGCGCCGTACATTAAAAACTTCAGTGAAAATACTGATTTTCGATTATTTTATTTCTGATACATTCGTCTGGATTCGAGCCATTTAAAATTCCGTTTATTTTTTAAAGTGATGGATATCCACAGATTCTGCTTCGGGAAAATTCAATTTAATTATTCAGCAAAAAACCTGAGTAAATAAATCCTTAGCAATTGGTTTTAAAATGATTGGTGCCTACTGCTTTTTCCGTTATAATTTGGCGTTTTAAATTTTTAAGCCCCGCATTGCAGCAGAGCTCTTGTATGCTTGTCAGACTGTGGTGTTTTAGCCAAATCGGAAATTATGGAGTGACTTGGTTGTGAGTACTCGTTTTATGACATCAGCTGAAATTCGTGAAGCATTTTTGCGTTACTTTGAATCGCAAGGGCATACACGTGTCGCGTCGAGTTCTCTAGTACCTGCCAATGACCCAACTTTGCTGTTCACCAATGCTGGTATGAACCAGTTTAAAGATTGCTTCTTAGGTCTAGAAAAACGCGATTATGTACGTGCAGTGTCATCACAAAAATGCGTGCGCGCAGGTGGTAAGCACAACGACTTGGACAATGTGGGTTATACAGCACGTCACCACACTTTCTTTGAAATGTTGGGTAACTTTTCCTTTGGTGATTACTTCAAACGTGATGCGATCAAATTTGCTTGGGACTTTTTGACTAACGAAGAATGGCTTGGTCTTCCTAAAGATAAACTCTATGCAACCGTTTACCACACCGATGATGAAGCCTTTGACATCTGGAACAAAGAAATCGGTCTAGATGCATCTCGCATCATCCGTATTGGTGACAACAAAGGCGGTCAATACGCATCAGACAACTTCTGGGCGATGGGCGACACCGGTCCTTGCGGTCCATGTTCTGAAATCTTCTTTGACCATGGCGATCACATCTGGGGTGGCCTACCGGGTTCTCCTGAAGAAGATGGCGACCGTTTCATTGAAATTTGGAACAACGTATTCATGCAGTTCAACCGTACTGCTGATGGCGTATTACACCCTCTTCCAGCACCTTCTGTGGATACAGGGATGGGCTTGGAGCGTATTTCTGCTGTTTTACAGCACGTCAACTCAAACTACGAAATCGATTTATTCCAGCATTTACTTAAAGCTGCGGCTGAAATTATTGGTTTGGACACTACAGCGCTTGAAGCTGAAGCTGCTGAGAAAGGCACACCAGTTCAGTATCCTGCTTCATTGAAAGTTGTTGCTGACCATGCACGCTCATGTTCATTCCTGATTGCTGATGGCGTAAACCCTTCTAATGAAGGTCGTGGTTATGTACTGCGTCGTATCATCCGTCGTGCAGTACGTCATGGTAACAAGCTAGGTGCAACAGGTTCGTTCTTCTACAAGATGTTGAAGCCACTGATCGAAGTGATGGGCGAAGCTTATCCTGAACTTGCTGCTCAACAAGCACGTATCGAAGCACAACTTCTTAAAGAAGAAGAACAATTTGCCAAAACACTTGAGCAAGGTTTGAAATTGCTTGAAGGCGAATTGGCACAGTTAAAAGGTTCTGTGATTCCGGGCGAAGTGGTATTTAAACTTTACGACACTTATGGTTTCCCGACTGACTTGACTGCTGACATCGCACGTGAACGTGACTTAACCATTGATGAAGCTGGTTTCGAAACTGAAATGGCTGCACAGCGTCAACGCGCACGTGATGCAGGTAAATTCGCGATCGACTACAACAGCGTAGTTAAAGTTGAAGGCGAAACTCAGTTTGATGGTTATGACGCAACTGCAGGTGAAGGTCAAATCATCGCAATCTACAAAGATGGCGAGCAAGTTGATGAAGTGTTTGAAGGCGATGAAGCACTGATCGTACTCAACCAAACACCTTTCTACGCAGAAAGCGGCGGTCAAATCGGTGATACAGGACTCTTTAAAAACGATACTGGTATTTTCGAAGTTCAAGATACCAAAAAATCTGGTGGCGCATTTGTACACCAAGGTATCGTGACGATGGGTAACTTGAAAGTTACTCAAAATGTAGAAGCAACAGTAAAAGCAGATATTCGTGCAGCAACTGCGCGCAACCACTCTGCGACTCACCTGCTACATGCTGCGTTACGTCAAATTTTAGGTTCACATGTACAGCAAAAAGGTTCATTGGTTGCATCTGATGTGTTACGTTTTGACTTTGCCAATGACCAACCTGTAAGCTTTGAACAGCTGCAAGAAATTGAACGTTTGGTCAATGCTGAAGTGATTGCCAATACTGCGGTGTCTACTGAACTTCTGGATATCGAGTCTGCGAAAGCTAAAGGCGCGATGATGCTGTTTGGCGAGAAATACGGTGACGAAGTACGTGTACTGTCTATGGGTTCAGTGATTGAAGAGAAAAACTTCTCAATCGAACTTTGCGGTGGTATTCACGTAAAACGTACCGGTGATATCGGTCTGTTCAAAATCACCTCTGAAGGTGGTGTGGCAGCCGGTGTACGTCGTATTGAAGCAGTAACAGGCACTAAAGCAGTTGAAGTTGCGCAAAAAGCCGATCGCGATATCAATACGATTAACGGTTTGCTCAAAGCGCAAAAAGACCAGACTTTAGAAAAAGTTGAAGCACTGGTTGATACTGCATCGAGCTTGCAGAAACAGATCGAACAACTCAATCAAAAACTTGCTAGCCTGCAAGCTGGTGAACTTCTAAGCCAAGTTCAAAGCATTGCAGGTCGTGCAACCTTGATTACAACTGTTGAAAACATGGATGCAAAAGCACTACGCAACCTGCACGACGGTGTGAAATCAAAATTAGAAAATGCAGTGATTGTTCTGGCAGGTGTAGAGGGTGACAAGGTGAGCTTGATCGCATCTGTAGCAAAAGACTTTACTGCTTCTATTAAAGCAGGTGACATCATCAAACATTTGGCAACTGAGCTAGGTGGTAAAGGTGGTGGTAAACCTGACTTGGCACAAGGTGGCGCGCCACTTAACGAGAAGTTTGCTCCAGTGATGGCAGATTTAACTGCCTGGCTTGCAGCAAAATAAAACTTCAATTTTGTGTAACTGACCCTGATAGGTACATCAGGGTCATGGCTTATATGGAACAACTATGGCATTAATCGTTCAAAAATATGGCGGTACCTCTATGGGTACTCCCGAGCGCATTTTAAATGTTGCTCGTCGTGTAAAGCGCTGGCATGACCACGGCCACAAGGTAGTGGTAGTGGTATCAGCAATGAGTGGCGAAACCAATCGTCTACTTGCTTTAGCGAAGGCCATTACCGAAACCCCTGACCCACGTGAACTAGACCAAATGGTATCTACGGGTGAACAGGTTACGATTTCTATGTTAGCAATGGCGCTGAACTCAATTGGAGTTGAAGCAAAATCACTAACAGGTCGCCAGGTTGGCATGAAAACCGACAGCTCATTCAATAAGGCACGTATCGAATCCATTGATACTGAAGTCCTGAACTCAAATCTGGATGCAGGCCGCGTACTTGTCGTTGCCGGTTTCCAGGGTTTTGATGAACATGGCAATACCACTACTTTAGGGCGTGGCGGTTCTGATACTTCAGGTGTTGCAATTGCTGCCGCACTCAAAGCAGATGAATGCCAAATTTATACCGACGTTGACGGTGTATATACCACCGATCCACGTGTTGCACCAAAAGCAAAAAAAGTTGATCGTATTTCATTTGAAGAAATGCTTGAGATGGCGTCACTCGGTTCTAAAGTCCTGCAAATTCGTTCAGTTGAATTTGCTGGTAAATACCAGGTGCCTTTACGCGTATTATCAAGCTTCGACAATGACAACGATGGCGCATTCGACGAAGAGTTTAAGCAAAACGTTGGTACACTTATTACGACTGAATTGGAAGACAACATGGAACAGCCAATTATCTCCGGTATCGCATTTAACCGTGACGAAGCAAAATTAACTATTTTAGGTGTGCCTGACGAACCAGGTATTGCTTCTAAAATTTTGTGCCCGATTGGTGATGCCAATGTTGAAGTGGATATGATTATCCAGAACGTTGAAGAAGATGGTACAACTGATTTCACTTTTACTGTGAACCGTGGCGAATTAAATAAAGCCAAAGCCATTCTTGAAGCGACTGCTCAAGAAATTGGTGCGCGTGAAGTTGCGACCCGTTCAGATATCGTAAAAGTATCGATTGTGGGTGTAGGTATGCGTTCTCATGCAGGTGTAGCGAGCAAAATGTTTACAGCATTGGCAGATGAAGGCATCAACATCCTGATGATCTCGACGTCTGAAATCAAGATTTCTGTGATCATTGAAGAAAATTATCTTGAACTTGCTGTTCGTTCATTGCATACCGCATTCGGTTTAGACCGTGAACAAGGCGAATCTAGCGTACGCGCTTAATCGTTAAGACAGAATATTGTCATTGTTTGACAGTATTTTATAAAAGTCTACAAAAATGCAGAGCCACTATAGTTTTTTTTATAGTGGCTCTGTTATATTAAGCCTGAGGATTTTTAACCAGCTGAGATAGATTAAAATCTTTCACCCAGATGACAGAATTTCTATCCAGATCTTATTTTGTAATTTTTGGTTGTGCTTTTTGTTTTACATTCAATAGATTGCAGGTTTTGCATTTTGCAAGGAGAAAAACATGCTGATTCTGACTCGACGCGTCGGGGAAACTTTAATGATTGGTGATCAAGTCAGTGTGACTGTGCTTGGTGTAAAAGGTAACCAGGTTCGTATTGGGGTGAATGCTCCGAAAGAAGTCTCTGTGCACCGTGAAGAGATTTACCAGCGTATCCAGCATGAACGTGCAATGCATGAACATCTTCAACATATCGATCAAGATTACCAACCTTCTTATGAAGACGATAGCCAGACACAAAATAACTTTAACCGTTAATGTTTGTGCGAAGAATAAAGCGGCTTTTGAGCCGCTTTAAATTTGTCTAAATTTTATACAAAAATATTAAATACTTAGATAATTTAAAATAAAACTTAAAGTTCTGCACCCTGCTGTAATGCTGCAATCACCTTTTTTACCGGCCCAAAACTGCGACGATGCTCATCAATCACGCCATGTAAGGCAATCGCTTCAAAATGTGCCTTGGTCGGATAACCCTTGTGCTTGGCAAAGCCAAATTGCGGATGCTTCTGGTCCATCTCGATCATCTGATGATCACGGGTTACTTTCGCCAGAATACTGGCTGCTGAAATTTCAGCATGCAGTGCATCACCACCCACCACGGCATCACAGCTCATAGCAAGGCCCTGTGGAATCTTGTTGCCATCGACCAATACATGCTCAGGCTGAACTGGCAAAGCTTCTACAGCACGGCGCATGGCCAGCAAAGAAGCTTGCAAAATATTATGTTCATCAATCTCTGCCGCAGAAGCCTCAGCAATGGCCCATGCCAGCGCTTTTTCCTGAATCTCGATAAAAAGTTTTTCACGCTTCTTTTCAGTGAGTTTTTTAGAATCATTTAAACCCTCAATCGGGTTGTTCGGATCCAAAATAACTGCCGCAGCGACCACCGAACCCACTAATGGCCCACGCCCTGCTTCATCTACACCAGCAATCTTCATGTCTATTTTTCCATAAAAAATAGGCTGAACCAGTCAGCCTATTTCAATTTAATCTTGGCTTAGTTTACAGCTTCAGCTACACAAGCGTTAATGGTTTTTGCAACCACATTGCCGACAATCGTCGCACGTGCTGCCGGGTCAATTGCTGCAGTCGCCAAATCTACCGCTGTTACGCTTTGGGGTGCTTTTTCGCTGACACAGCCACAAATTTCAGTCTGGATATTCTGCTTTTGGGTCGTAGTCATTAGACGTGTAGCTGTTTGCCATGCTGGAATATTATTCAGCTCAGTCGTACATTTTGCATTGATCGCGATTTTAAGCGCAGCCCCACCCAGCTGTTGAGTCGTGGTTTGCGTTTCAGGGCTGCCTGTTGTTGCACAAGCCGATAAAACCAAAGTAAGCGGAGCAAGTGCAGCCAATAATTTTTTCACAGATCTGTTCCTTGTTTATTCATATATGAAGCGTGACGCTATTGTGCCGAAATTCACCTGAATAAGAAATCTATAAATCATCCTGAATGTTTAATCTGCACCCAGCCATTTCAATGGATGTTGCATGAAAGCCACCATAGCGTTGCAGATTTGGAATTGCTGGGCTGATTCGCCCTTTGCTAAGGTGCATCCATCTTTGAGGGCAATCGAAAATCACATGGAAAAAGTACAATATTACACGCGCACGGCACAATGGTTGCACTGGATCATGGCAGTTATCTTTATTGCGGCCTGGCTGATTGGTTTTTATAGTGGGAATTTTTTAAGTTATGAGGTCGATGGCAGCTTTAAAGGCGATGTCATCACCCTGCATAAAAATATCGCCACCACCATTATTTTCCTGTTGGTTGTGCGAATTTTCTGGCGTTATACCCATCCTGCCCCTGAACTACCGGACACTATGTCACCCCGGATGAAAACTTTGGCACATGCAGGTCATCTGGCTTTGTATTTTATGCTGATTGCTCTACCTGTCACCGGCTGTTTATATAGCTGGAGTCTGGGCTATCCAGCACCAGTGCTATATTTATTTAACCTGCCGGCACTGATTGCAGAAAATCCGGCTGTAACCGCGATCGTAAAACCCCTGCATATCTGGCTTTCCTGGGCAGTTGGCTTACTTTTAGTTGGACATATTTTCGCAGCACTGAAACATCATTTTATCGATAAAGATCATGTACTCAACAGCATGACCCGACAATCCAAATCTTCTAAAAAATAATCTGCAAAACCACACTCAATCAGCTTTCATTGCAAAGCTGATTTTATTTTAAGAACTCGGTCATGCAGCCTTTCAGACTGTTTGCAATAGCCTGTTGCGTGAGTTTTGACTTTACTTCTTCATCCAGAGTCGCTTTCAGTAAAGTGCTTGCCGGAATATCCTTGAGTGCATGCTCACCTACACATGAACAGACATTCTGTTCAAGTTCAGCTTTATTTTTGTCCTGCATAAAATAGGTCGAGGCAGTCCAGAATTTAGATGCTTTCAATTCTTTTGCACATTGGTATTCAATCACGGGTTTTAAAGTACGCTGTGTCAAAGTCATATCCGCATTTGAGCAAGCAGATATCAACACGCTACTGATGAGCAGAATTATATTTTTCAATTTCATATCCATCTATAAAAACAAAGGCAGAGCGAACCCTGCCTTTTATTTAAAAACTTAAACCAGGGCACGGATCTGGTTGATCCATTGCTCTTTTTCAGTATCGGTAATAAAAGAGGCTTCAAATGAGTTAATGGCCAACTGCTTGAGTTCCTCATTGCTTAAATCCAGTGCTTCAGCAATGGCAATAAAATTGTCATTCATATAACCACCAAAATAAGATGGATCATCTGAATTGACTGTAACGTGCACGCCTTGTTGCAAGAGGCGACGGATATTATGCTGCTGCATATCATCCACGACGCAGAGTTTCAGGTTTGACAATGGGCAAACTGTCAGTGGCATCTTTTCTGCGATCAGGCGCTGCATTAACTCCGGATCTTCTTCCGAACGAACCCCATGATCAATACGATTCACTTTCAGCAAATCTAAAGCTTCCCAGACATAAGCTGCCGGACCTTCCTCACCTGCATGTGCTACAACCAAGAAACCTGCTTCACGCGCTTTAGCAAAGACACGTTCAAACTTTGAAGGTGGATGCCCGACTTCACTTGAATCCAGACCGACCGCAATAATCTGGTCTTTATAAGGTAAGGCCTGTTCCAGTGTTGCAAATGCAGCATCTTCACTTAAATGACGCAAGAAACACATAATCAGATGTGAACTGATACCAAGTTTAGTTTTGGCATCATCACAGGCTTTTTGCAAGCCGTTGATCACGGTTGCAAAAGCAACACCACGATCGGTATGGGTTTGTGGATCAAAGAACATTTCAGTATGCACGACCCGGTCTTCAGCACATTTTTCAAAATACGCCCACGCCAGATCATAAAAATCCTGTTCATGAATTAATACAGCAGCGCCGGCATAATAAATATCCAGGAACGACTGAAGATTATAAAAGTTATAGGCCTGTTTAACTTCTTCAACAGATTTATACGGGATGGCAATTTTATTACGCTGAGCGATCGCAAACATTAGCTCAGGCTCAAAAGTGCCCTCAATATGAACATGAAGCTCGGCCTTTGGCAAAGCTCGAATCAACTCAAGACGGTTCATCGCTTCTCCTCATGAAACCTAAAATAATAAAAAAAGGGTGCAAACTGAGTTTACACCCTTTCCAAATCTAGTAAAATTAGCCGCCAAATAGTGCGAATTTAAGCGTCCATAGTACTGCAATAATCCAGACCATATACGGTACAGTTGATGCCTTACCGGTTAACAATTTGATCAGTGCATAGCTGATGAAGCCCATCGCAATACCATCAGCAATTGAATAGGTAAATGGCATAAATACAATGGTTAAAAATGCAGGAACTGCTTCTGTAATATCTTCCCAGTCAATATGCACGATACCTTGAATCATTAAGACACCGACAAATAACAGCGCTGGTGCTGTTGCAAAGCTTGGTACAGACTGTGCCAATGGTGCAAGGAACAAACAGGCAACAAACAGGATACCGACTACAACAGCAGTTAGACCTGTACGGCCACCGGCTGCTACGCCCGCAGAAGATTCAATGTATGGCGTAGTTGAAGATGTACCCAGCGCTGCACCTGCAACAATTGCAGAAGAGTCAGCAAAAAGTGCTTTTTTCAAACGCGGTAGTTTGCCATCTTTCAACAAGCCTGCACGGTGTGAAACACCTACAAGCGTACCGGTTGAGTCGAATAAATCGACCAGGAAGAAGACAAAAATCACGCCAATTAAACTGGCAGTGAACAGACCTTCAAAGCTCATTTGCATAAATGTGGGTGCAATCGATGGCACTGCGCCAACCACACCTTTAAATTCACTCAGACCCAATGCTGCTGAAATACCGGTTAACACCAAAATACTGATGATGATCGCACCACGCACTTTAAAGTGATGCATCACAACAACCAGAAGGAAACCAAATAATGCAAGCAAAACCGATGGTTGTTTTAAATCGCCCAAACCTACCAACGTAGCAGGATTATCCACAATCAGGCCGGCATTTTTCAAAGCAATCAGCGCAAGGAATAAGCCAATACCACCACCGATGGCCAGTTTCAGCGACATTGGAATCGCATTTACAATGGCTTCACGGATTTTGAACATGCTGATCGCAATAAACACAAGACCCGAGATAAACACAGCCCCAAGTGCTGTTTGCCAAGGCACACCCATTCCCAAACATACGGAATAGGTAAAAAAGGCATTCAAGCCCATGCCTGGTGCAAGTGCAATTGGATAATTTGCAATCAAGCCCATGACTAAACAGCCAATCGCGGCTGCAAGACAGGTTGCTACAAAGACAGCCCCATGATCCATCCCCGTTTCGGACAAAATCATCGGATTGACAATAATGATGTAACACATCGTTAAGAATGTAGTTACACCGGCAAGAACTTCTGTACGGAAACTGGTTTTGTTTTCACTCAGTTTAAACAGACGTTCAAGCATACTTTCTGAAGATGGATTAGGAGTCGTCATGACCTAGCCCCTATTGAGTAAACTTTATGCTTTAAGCAAGCCGTCAAATAAATGAAATTTTATAAAAAAATTCATCAATTTTAAGGATGTGTTAGCAACGAATATGCCAGCATAGCCATTTGACGGGTTAAAATGTTGGAACAGCTTACAGCCCCAGGGCTATGCTATAAAAACCCAAAAAAAAATCTAAACAAAAAAGCTGCATAACCTTTATGCAGCTTTATTTTACGATTTAAACCAAATGCTTAACAAGATGAATTCTGCTTCATCCTGATCGTTGGCAAATTATAACACATTGATTTCTTATTGCTTCTTAGATTTTACACTTTATTAGAAATTAATATATCTTAAATGAATACTTTAAATTTTTATTATATTTATTATTGATTTAATTTTATCATTTTAGCCCAATCAACGAAAGAAGATTGTCTAGCCTGCTTAATGTCGATGCCGATTGGATTCCAGCAATTTGCTTGAATCACGTCCATCGTTCAAGACATGACGGATCTTTTCATATTTTCTGATTTCGGACTGTTTATGGACACAAAATCCTAATAAACTGATCATTAAGGCAAAAACAGGGATAGCATATATTTTCATTTTTATTATGCTGCTTTGTAACACTATGCAATTATGCTAACAAAAAACCTAACAAACTTGTGACATAGTTTACATTTAACCCGATAGAAGGCATTTATTTATCCTCTAAATATTAATTTTATGTCGTTTTATTTATTAATACTTAGGGTCTGTTGACATTTACTGTTCATAATTAACCCTATAAAGGTAGCCATAAAAATATACAGGCTAAAGCAACAGAACTTTGATAATTT
>NZ_JAMXXS010000023.1:0-48108 GCF_024129595.1 Acinetobacter lwoffii
AAATAAAACCTAACTCAATCAAACTTAACTAAGTCACTGTTTTATCAGAAGTTTTAATCTTCATCACCGCCGATGGATGTGCATTCTACAGCATTTCAGAGCCCTTGCAACCCCCTTTTTGAGAAAATCATTTTGTATGTATATTTTTTAAGCTTTTCGTGTGTTTTCATTCATTTTTTATACAAATTTGCTTAAATGATGTCTATTCGTGAATATAACGTTTATTATTTTCATACTAATAAGTAGTGCTACTTACACAGAAAAGGCCTCAGGTTACCTTATGCATCGTTCTATTTACTTATCTATATGCTTATTTTCTTTAGCTTCAAGCGCACATGTTTTCGCTGAGGTGACCACCGATGTGGAAAATCTGGAAAACGAGCCTGCAAAAACGCTGCTTAGAACAAAAATCTCGACCAAAGCGCAACAATTACAAACGCAACTGAAAGTTGATGCCAGTGCCGCACAGGCTGAAGAAGTTAAAGATCCTTTTCAGCCGTTAAATAGAAAGATTTATCAGTTTAATGATGCGATTGACCGCACCATGGTACGCCCCATAGCCGTACAATATGTGGAAAAGGTTCCTCAAGATGTTCGTGGCAGCTATACCCAGTTCCGCAGTAACATGGGTGAACCTTGGAATGTGGTGAATCAGTTGATCCAAGGTCGTCCTGCCCGCGCTGCTAAATCCCTAGGTCGTTTTACCATTAATACCTTAACAACTTTAGGACTGGCTGATCCAGCACGTCGCCTTGGCTTAAGCCATGAAGAGGAAAAATTTGGAATTACTTTAGGGTATTATGGCGTGCCTTCTGGCCCTTATATCATGTTGCCATTTTTAGGTCCAAGTTCTGTCCGTGGGGTGATCGGTACTGCTGTAGATAGTCAGGCTCGTCCACAAAAATACATTCTCGAAGATGAAGATGGACTTTACTGGACAGATCAGTTTTGGCGTGCCATTGATACCCGTTCAGAAATACTGGACGTTGAAGGGGTGCTGACGGGTGATCGTTATGCGCAGATTCGCGATATTTATTTGCAACGTACCAATTATGCAATTGCAGAAAAGAAAGGTACAGAACAAGATACGCTGTTCCTAGAAGATGATTTTGAAGATGAAAATTCTGATGATATACCTTCTAGTGATAGCAGCATTGAATCTTCAAACGAAGATCTTTAAGTTTAAGCTTCATGTATGACTGCTAGTGAAAATCTGTTCGCTAGCAATACTTTGCTTGTTATAGTACATCTTATAAACAATCCTGGGATTGAATCACTTTTTTATGTATTTCATTCAACCGACTCGTGATATTCCTTACTTAGATCAAGTGCTTGATACGCTTCCGCATGTTCAGATGATCTATCTGGATGATCATGAACTATATGACTCTACGATTATTGCGATTGCAGATGTACATGATTATCTGAAATATAAGTGGAATCTGCCTACGATTGTACTTGCTTTAGAAAATGAAGGTACTGCTTTAGCTCAGGCCTGGGAACAAGGGGCTTTGGCCGGCTGGATCTGGAATAAACTTCCCGAGAATCCAGATCTAGCATTACAAAAAATTGATGCGCAATATAAGCGTAACCAGGATAGCCGTGACCTTCCTTCTGCTGCAGAACTACAAAAAAAATTGTTACCGAATCCGATTGAACTGACCAATTACGAGGTCGAAACCTATTTTCAGCCTTCAGCCTATCTTTCAGGAGATTGGTATGATTATTGGAAAATCAGCGACAAAGAAGTGATTTTCTATTTGGCCGATGTATCCGGACATGGCGTCACCAGTAGTTTGCTCACCTCTTGGATGGCAGCTTTCCATGGTCGCTCTAAGACGCCGCGCGAGCTGATCAAGAAGCTGAACGGCATGCTAATGCAAGAAAATATTGAAAAGCACATCACCATGATTGCCGGGATTCTTAATCTGGAAACCCATGTATTGAAATGGTCCAGCGCTGGACATTACCCACCACCGATTATATTTGAACCTAATCAAGAACCTAAAATTCTATCTTCCAGCAGCTTCCCTTTGGGTTTAACCGAAGATCTTGAAGTTGAGGAAAATGAATGGATATTAAGTCGCAATGCACGCTTTATTATCTGTTCGGATGGGGCATTGGAACCTTTTGATGGTGGTTTAAATGAACAATTCTCGCAATTATTACACCATTTGCAGAATCAATCTTTTCAGGCTCCGGAACATGTGGCTGACGATATCGCCTTTTTAAGCTTTATCCGCGTAAATTAACAGTATATTTACAGGCTTTATAAGCACTTAATTTGATTACTACTTTCAGCCACTTGAGTATCAATACACCCTATGGGATAATTTAATATCCTTCTCTGCAAATGGCATTTATATGTCAACAGGTCATGTTGAATATGCAAGTCTGAACGGAACGCATATTTTTAAGCTTATCGGCGAAGTGCGTGCCCAATCTTGTATTAGTCTAGACAAATTACTGAACAAAATTGAACAGCAAGACAACGTAGTTGGCGCTATCGTTGATCTCACCGAAACCAGTTTCATTGACAGTACCGTACTCGGTGTTTTAGCGAAACTAGGACTCAAACTCAAGCAAGTACACAATATTCAGGCTGTCATGCTTTCTACCAATTCTGACATTACCACTTTGGCCAACAGTATGGGATTGAGCCAAGTGTTTGTGATTCTGAATTATTGTGGTGATCCAAATGTCTGCACACGTGCGCTGATGGAAGAACATGTCACGCATCAAAATATGCTGAATACGGTTCTGGATGCGCATAAAACCTTGATGAAACTGAATCAAAGCAATCAGAACATGTTTGAACCTTTAGTGAAACAGCTACAGAAAGAGCAAGACAATTTAGATAAAATTTCCGAGCAAAAGGTATAACCATCTTATAAGAGGACCCTATGACTTTACTTTCTGTTGTACAAATGAATTCTCAAAATGAAATTGATGCCAATTTCGTGGAGATTGAATCTTTAATTCAACAAAGTAAGGCCAATGGAGCTGAACTGATTGTTTTCCCGGAAAACTTTGTCTGTTTTGCCGCAGGAAAACAGCGTGAAACTGCTGCACAATTTGAAGTGATTCAGCAGCGTCTGGAACAACTTGCCCATCAATATGACACCTGGATCGTCGCTGGTACATTACCCTGCCCTTATCGTCCGGATGGTTCGATCATTGAAGATGGCCGCGTGCGTACCGTTAGCCTGTGTATCAGTCCGGAACGGACCGAAGCGCGTTATGACAAAATTCACTTGTTTGATGTGCAAGTCGGTGATGCTGTAGGCGGTTATCAGGAATCCAAGTTCTTTGAGCCCGGCACAGATGTTGTCGTAGCCAAAACCCCTTTTGGTAATATTGGTTTAATGGTCTGTTATGACCTGCGTTTTCCGGAACTAGCGTTAAATCTACGAGCCAAAGGTGCAAACCTCTTGACCGCACCTTCTGCTTTTACCTATACCACAGGTGAAATGCACTGGCAGCTTCTTCTGCAAACACGTGCTCTAGATAGCCAATGTTCGGTGCTTGGCGCAGCTCAACAAGGCTGGCACGGTGAAAAACGTCAGACTTGGGGACATGCAGCCGCCACCAATAGTCGTGGACAACTTCTCAATATGATTCATGCAGAAGGTGCTCAACTTATTACCGTCGACTTTGATTTAAATGAACAGCAAAAAGTGCGTGAATCCATGCCTTTAATGCAACACCGTAGACTTCTGCAACTTTCTTAAATCGTGTCATTTGCTTGCATAAAATAACAAAATCCCTGCTTATTCTTCAGGTGAAATCACCGAGCATAGAAGCTCTACGAAAAATAAACAGGGATTTAACTCATGTCATTAGAAAAAGCCGTCTATACCGCACATGCCAAAGCCACAGGGGGCCGTGATGGCCGCGCCATTTCTGACGATCAGATTCTGGACGTTCAATTGGCCGTACCCAAAGAAATGGGGGGACCAGGCGGTGGAACCAATCCTGAACAACTCTTTGCCGCAGGTTATTCCGCCTGTTTCTTGGGTGCAATGAAATTTGTGGCAAATCGCGATAAGCTTAATATCAGCAAAGATGCCTATATTGAAGGTGATGTTGGGATTGGTCCGATTCCTACCGGGTTCGGGATCGAAGTGACCTTAAATATCCATCTTGAAGGCATGGATCAGGAAGAAGCAAAAAAACTGGTTGATGCTGCGCATATCGTCTGCCCCTACTCGAATGCGACCCGCAATAATATTGATGTGAACTTAAATGTGATTACTTAAGATTTTGATTTAACTGCTATCCTGAAAAAAATAGCTTCAGGATAGCTAAACTTCAATTATAAATTTCAACTTTTAGTCACTTCGTTTCCCCTCAACATCCAACTTCGTTTTCAAAAAACAGCAAAACTTAAGAACTTATATATAATGATTCTTATTTACATTTATTTGATCTATATTGATGTTAAAGCCTATTCTGTTAAGTTCTCTCTTATTCACTGTTGCTACTACCTCTTTTGCAGATCTTTATCTCTCAGAAAAAATCCGTCCGAAAATAAAATCTCTGCTCAATACTGAAATTGAACGCCTACCCATTCCTGCAACACCCAACAATATGATTCTGCCTGAATTTGGTAAAGGGATTATTGGCTGGGGCGCTGGCCCCAAAGATGCTGAAGCCCGTTTTCTTAATATCAATCGAGCAGATGTTGAAACAATGAAACAGGAAGGACTGAGTTTAGCAATGGCACAAGCCTGGCAGAACTTTTATGAAAATGAAACTCTGCGTAATCCGGGAAATCCGACTGCACCTTTTCGTGCACAACTCATGAAAAAAATCGTCAGTCTCTGGTAAATATCCAAAAGTCCTGACGATCATTATGATAAAGCGAGCAGATTAAAAAATTATTCTACTGCTTCGTTGGTTACTCGCAATACTTCTTCAATCGTGGTTTTTCCAGCCAATACTTTACGCAGACCATCATCACGAATGGAACCTGACTGCTGACGTACATAGCTTTCGATTTCATATTCAGCCGCATTGCCATGAATCAAACGGCGCATATGATCATCGACTGGGACAATTTCATAAATTGCAGTACGGCCACTAAAGCCAGTATTGCCACAACGTTCACAGCCTTGAGGTTGCGGTAATCTTAAATCTTGGGGATGCTCAATATTGCCAAATAGATTCTTCTCGAAAGCATCTGCCTCATGCCAGGTCGCGCAATGTGGACACAAGGTACGCACCAGACGTTGGGCAATTACCCCGATTAAAGAACTGGACAGCAGAAATGGTTCAATTCCCATATCTTTCAGGCGCGTAACCGCACCAATCGCGGTATTGGTGTGTAAGGTGGATAACACCAGATGTCCTGTCAGGGATGCCTGCACCGCAATTTCTGCGGTTTCCAGATCACGAATCTCACCAACCATGACCACATCCGGGTCCTGACGTAACATCGCTTTTAACGCACGGGCAAAGGTCATATCCACTTTGGTATTGACCTGCGTTTGTCCAATCCCTTCCAGCTGATATTCAATCGGATCTTCAGCAGTGAGGATATTTTTGGAACCATCATTCAGATCAGAAAGTGCCGCATATAAAGTGGTGGTTTTACCCGAACCGGTCGGGCCGGTTACCAGAATAATTCCATGTGGGCGATGCACTAGGGTCTTGAGTCGATCATAGTCATTATTCATCAAGCCCAAATGGGTCATGTTTAAACGGCCAGCCTGCTTGTCCAGCAGACGCATCACCACACGTTCACCATAAGAAGAAGGCAAAGTGGATACACGCACATCAACTTCACGCCCCGCCAGACGCAAAGAAATACGGCCATCTTGTGGAATACGCTTTTCCGCAATATCCAGTTTGGCCATGACTTTAATCCGTGAAACCAAGAGTGGTGCCAGTTCACGACGTGGCTGGACAATTTCGCGTAACTGGCCATCGACCCGTAAACGCACCGACAGTTTTTTCTCAAAAGATTCAATATGAATATCGGAAGCCCCGACACGAATCGCCTCTGAGAGCAATGCATTGATCAGACGGACAATCGGTGCATCATCTTCCTGATCCATCAAGTCTTCAGCTTCAGGTACGGAATCGGCCAGGCTGAGTAAATCCGGATGATCTTCCAGACCGGCAGCCACCTGTTGTGACTCGCCGCTATCTCCGGCAAAACTGGAACTGAGTAACTGATTAAATTCCTGTTCGCTACAGAGTTGAAAATGAGCCGGATAGCCGAGCAGACGGCGGGCTTCCTGCAATGCAAGCATTGAGGTATTGTCACGACGCAGAATAAAGGCCTGATCTCCCTCATAACGCAACAGCACACCATGGCGCTTGGCGAAGCTATATGGGATTTGTAATTGTTTAAGTACTTGCATCGCGGATTATAATAATGATGAAAAAATTTAAATTGAGTGTACTCTAAGCATATGACAGCGTGAAGTATGTTTTCAAAGATTTAGCAAGAAAGGGTGCCAAGATTGCCGCAAGATAAAGATGAATTAATCCCGAATACAGCAAAAATGCGCTGGTGGGGAGAACAGAATTTTGAAATAAATCAATCCAAGGCCTGGCAGTTTGGCTCCTTGCTGTTTCGCCTGACCCGAGGGATTCAGGAATGGCGACTGGAATATTTCCGCCCTTCCGTGCAATACGATTATGAGCAGCAATGGCATCAGATTGATGATCCGAATTTTGCCTTTCCACCGCCCGTGAAAATTGAACGCTATATGTTCAAATCCACGCAAAACAAATTGCAACTGATGCCACGTCTTGCAGACCGTTCTGTGGTGATCAAGCCGGTCGATCCGATTTATATTCCTGCCGGACAGCGCGGTACGCTTTATATCAGCACGCCTTTATGGATTGCCGGTTTTGTCGAGGGGCAGCGCGAACCGATTTTCGATTTGCCGGTAATCTTGCCAAAAGACACCTGGTTTGGACCCAATCATCGCTCGGGGGAAATCTGCTATGCCACCGCAGTCGATGGCAGAACCGAACTGAAACAGTTACATCCGCGAGCCTTTCGTGCAGTCACGCCGATTGAGTTTCACAATACCAGTAACCAGCAATTGCGCTTTGACCGAATGAATGTGCCAGTGCCTGCCCTGCCGCTTTTTTACAGTGAAAGTACCGGCCGCTTATGGACCTCGCAAATCCGGGTCTTGCATGAGAGTTCGGATCGTCCACCGCGGATCCGGGTGGAAAACCGCACGCCGCCGAATGCCGGCGAAGTCGCCTATCTACATCCACCGCGCGATCCGGCAGGCGCTTTATTTAATATGTTTGATTCATTTTTCTAAGGGCGTCTGATGCCAAGTTCAAATATTCCGACCGAAGTCACCAATAGCCTGAAGGGAGTATTTACCAATATCAATACCGATCGTTTGACCGAAGTTCTGGTGGCGGTGGTGTTGTGCTTTATTGGTTTCCTGATCGCACGCTTTATTTCCAATACCTTTATTCGCACCATTGGTGTCCGTTTTAATGCCCATCAGAAACTGGTCTGGCGCCGCGGAATTTTCTATTTTATCTTCCTGCTGTTTGTGATGGCTAGTCTGAAAGAAGCCGGTTTTAAACTCAGTGTCTTCCTTGGCGCTGCAGGGATTTTAACGGTCGCACTGGGTTTTGCTTCGCAAACCTCAGCATCCAACCTGATCAGTGGTCTGTTCCTGATTGGTGAAGGTTCTTTCGAAGTCGGTGATACCATCCAGATTACCTTGATTCGTGGGCATACCATTGAAGGCGAAGTGATTTCGATTGATCTGCTCTCGGTTAAACTTTTGACCCAAGATAATATCTATGTGCGTTTACCGAATGAACAGCTAATTCGGGCACCGGTGCAGAACTTGTCGAAATTTCCGATACGGCGGATTCCGATTACGTTGGCGATCAATTTCCATGAAAATATTATCAAGGTACGCGAAGTTCTGCTGGACGTTGCCAATAAATATCCACTGGTACTGGCCGACCCGAAACCTGCAGTCACCGTTACCGCTTTCCGTGAATCTTCGATTGAACTGCTGTTTGCAGTGTGGTGCCAACAGGAAAACTACCTGAAAGTTCGTGATGAAATGCAGGAACGGATTCGCAACGGCTTTGTCGATAACCAGATTGAAATTCCGGTGCCAAAAATGGGCTTTGTCGATCATCCACTTTCCCGTCCTTTGGAAAATGAAGAAATCGATCAATATGCCAATGAAAAGGCCCTCAAAAGAGAGCCTGATCTGAAATAACCCTTAGATTCCCTCTCCTTTTTAAAGGAGAGGGTTAGGGAGAGGATTCAAAGCTCCCTCTCCGGCATCGGTGCAATATAAGCAATCAGTAGCATCACCCCGCCCGCCAGCAAGAAGGAAATCACCCGGGTCAGGGTGCCAATATGTGACAGGTCAAATAGTACGAGCTTCAAGGTCACAATCACCAGAATACTGCCGCCTAAAATCCACATCAGTTTCAGTTTTTTGAGCGTTGCTGTCCACATGGTAATCCAGGCGAGTAATACCCAAAGTATGGTCAGACTAAGCTGAACCGTCGCATTGCTCCATAATGCCAGCTCATTAAACGGCGTCTGCAGGTACACATGTAAAGCTCTTAAAACAATATAACTGGAAAGCCATAACAGACTTAGTACCATTAAAACTGCGATCATGCCTTTATCACGTCCCACCTTGATTTGCTGTAACAGCATCCAGATAAAACTGGCAAACATGGCGATACTGATCAGGTCAAAAGGATTCAGAATCGGCAGCCAGTAATATTGAAAGGCTTGCTGGCTAAACAGCTGTGAACAAACCAGCCAAGTTGCCATCAGCAATAAACAGCTCTTGGTTTGCCAAAGCTGCTGCCAACCTGACTGCACATCCTGCCGATAGCACCACAGGCAGAAGAATAAAGGCAAAATCACCATGCTCAGATAGGGCATATTTGAGATCAGGCATACACTTGCCAAAGCCAGACTGCTAAAAACACCAAAACTCACCCATTCCTTGGAGAGCTGCAAGCCAGCCAGCGGTCTAAGCCACAGAATGGCCAACAATATCGCTGAAAGGGCAAAAACTCCCCTTTCCAGAGCACTATTCCAGACAATCACCGCATTTTGACTGCGATCCAGAGTCAGAATCACCGCAATGACCAGCAAGGGCGAGATGCCACTCCACTTCGGCAGTAACCAAGACCATTCCTGATTTTTGCGCAGGATCATTTCATTCAACAGCATATAACCCAGTGTGATGATAAATAAACTCAGCACATAGGTATGCTGACTCGGAAATTCATCTTCCAGCAAGGCAAATAGCATCAGACTGGCCGCGACACTCACGCTGCTTAAAAAACTGACACTCAGACTATCCATCTGCTGCTGGTACTGCTTTTTAAGCTGACTGATGACCACGACTGCCACATAGCACAGACTCAAAATCCAGAAAATGATTCGCGGTGTTGGATTAATCTCGATCAGATAATACAGGCTGCTGAATCCGGCCATCAGCAATAAACCCATGCTCAGATAGTGTGCTACCCGGACATTTTTTTCCAAGGCCCATAAATAAATCAGCACACCTTCAACTGCCCAGCCAATCACACTCCATTGTTCTGTCAATAAGATCGGTGGCACTAAGGCGAGAAAAATCAGCATCAGGCTCAGATAGCTCTGCGAAATGAGCTGGATAGTTTGTTTACGGCGCAGCAGTGTCCAGCAAGCGGCAAAGACCAGTGCAAAGAACAGGCTTAATCCAGCTTGCCAGAGTTTTTGATTGGGCTGATTAAAATGAATCAGATACAGAAAAATATAAGCGGTAATAGGGGCAGCAAAAATCAGCGCTAAGTCCAATACCGGTTTTAACTGAAACCGTGAGAGATCCTGTCGTGCCAGCAACTGGCTAAAGCGGAAACCTAGCCAGATAAACAGTGCACTATGTGCCAGAATCAGCGCAGTCATGGCATAACGCTCATATGTATAACCATGAATCAGGCTATATATCCCGCCAACGACAGCCGTCACTAAAAAGGCAATTTGATTGAGAATTTTCCAGGGTCGGAAACTGCTCAGCACGGCCACCCCAAGATTGATCAGCAGATAATAGCTGATCAGTTCAACAGCAGAAGCATCACGGACCGGCAAGGTAAATGGCGCCAGATAAGCAATCAGCAAAGCCATCAAAGCCAGTTCGATGCTTTCCTGTTTCAGGCTTAAATATAGAGTGATGGCCAGAATAATGAGAAATAGCAATGTTGCCAACGGTAACGTGGGAATCACCAGATTGTAATAGGCAAAAAATAAGGTCAGGAACAGACTCCCCAAACCCAGTCCTTCCAGTGCCAGAGCAAAACTCCGATTTTTTTGCATCAGGCGATAACCCAGACCTGTTACACAGCCACTTGCCAGTGCAACCAGGCCCAATTTTGCAGCCAGACTGAGTTGCCAGTGCTCGGTGGCAAAGCGCAGCAGTAAAATAATCCCAATCACCAAAATACTGATTGCGACCTTGAGGACAGGATTCCCCTGAAAAAGCCAGCGCTGCAGTTGATCTACCAGATGAGGAGAATCGTTTACCTCTTGGGCAGACTCGGTTTTCACCAATGGAATAGAATCGGATCGATCCGGTGATCGCTGTAAGGGATCGGCAGAAAGAGATTGTGATTGCAGCTGTATCAAGCGCCCTTCCAGACGTTGCAGCCACCTGAGCAAAAAGAATACCCAGGCCGTAATCCCGATCCCCATCAGCCAATCCAGTTCAGCCAGTCCACCAACAATGGCAGTAATTGAAGAAATATATAAAGGAACTTTAGAGTTTTGCTCCAAGGACATCTGCTGCTGTCCGGCCAATTGATTCAGCGGTGCTTCTACCGCAGTGACATATTGCATCACGCTAAAGATAAACCCCAAACCACACAGATAAGTCACAATCTGATAACCCAGATACCAGGCGCTGATCCCGGCAATCAGCAAGGTAATCAGCCAGATCATGCGTAACTCATTCCGTCCTGCAGCCATTCTTATATTTCTCTTTCCTGAATCGTTCCATCATACAACAGCTTGTGCTGCTTATTTCATCTTCGGCCGATATTCGCTAAGCTGTAAACTCAGACTCGCCTCAGCGAGCGCGGTAAAAATCACGTACAATAGCGCTATATTTTGAATAAGGAATTGATTACATGCCACCATTTGTCTTGGTCGATGGCTCTTACTTTTTATTTCGTGCCTTTCACGCACTGCCACCATTAACCACGTCAACCGGTTTACATACCAATGCAATTCGTGGTGCGATTTCTGCTATTCAAAAACTGATGCGCCGGACCCAACCGACCCATATGGCGGTGATTTTCGATACCCCAGAACCGACCTTCCGGCATGAGCTGTCACCGATTTATAAAGGTGACCGTCCCAGCATGCCAACGGAATTATCCGAACAGATTCCTTATCTGCATGCCTTGATCCGCGCTTTGGGCATTCCCCTGCATACCTTGCCGGGTGCCGAAGCCGATGACATTATCGGAACACTGGCCAAACGTGCCGAGGCGATGGGACATCAGGTGCTGATCTCTACGGGCGATAAAGATATGGCGCAACTGGTGACCGAAAAAGTTACCCTGGAAGACAGCTTTAAAGAAAAACCGCTGGATGTCGACGGCGTATTTGAAAAATTTGGCGTCTGGCCGAATCAGATAATTGACTATCTGACCCTGATGGGCGATGCATCAGATGGCATCATGGGCGTGCCAGGTGTAGGTGCCAAAACTGCAGCAAAACTGCTCACTGAATATGGCTCGATTGGCGGCATTTTAGAAAATGTCGACAAGATCAAAGGCAAAGTCGGTCAAAATATTAAAGAACATGTCGATGGCATTGCACTGGACCATCAGCTGGCCAGTATTGTCATCGATCTGGATCTTAATTTTGGTTATGACGATTTAAAACTGGGTGAACCGAATGTCGAGACCTTGCGTCATTTGTACACCGAGCTGGAATTCCGTAACCAGCTGCAGTCCTTAGATCACCCGAACAACCCGAATAATTCAAATTACCAGCAGGCGGCAAAATCTATTAACGCCAAAGCGGTTACAGCACCAGAACCTCTGGAAGACCATGCGTCTGTAACCAGCAGTGATGACCAGCTAGGTCAAGCGACCTACCACACAGTATTAAGCCAGCAGGACTGGGACACACTGTTTGAGCGCCTAAGTACCGAAAAACGTTTTGCCTTTGATACCGAAACCACCAGTTTGGATTATCGTATTGCACAGATTGTCGGTTTCTCGGTCGCCTTCGATGCGCAGAATGCTTATTATGTTCCCTTGGCACATGATTATGAAGGCGCACCGGAGCAGCTGAATCGTGAAGTAATTCTGGCGCAGATCAAACCAATTCTGGAAGATGAGTCTGTAAAGAAAATTGGTCATCATCTGAAATATGATGCACATGTCCTAGAAAATCATGGTATTCATCTGGCAGGCTGGTATTTCGACACCATGCTGGCTTCCTATGTACTGAATTCCGTCGCGACTCGTCATGGCATGGATGATGTAGCCCGTCTGTATTTGAGTCATCTGACCACGACTTATGAACAGGTGGCCGGTAAAGGCGCCAAACAGAAGACCTTCAACCAGATTCCACTTGAAACTGCAGCGCATTATGCTGCAGAAGATGCTCATGTTACCTATCGTCTTTATGAAGTCTTGAGCAGCAAATTACAGGCACATCCTGAACTGGTCAATATTCTGCATAATATTGAAGTTACGGTCGCACGTGTACTGACGCAAATGGAAGAAAACGGCATCGAACTGGATCTGGCTTTTCTGGATCAGCTTGGGGGCGAATTCTCCAACACCATGCAAAATCTGGAAAACCAGATTATGGAAATTGCCGGTGAAAGCTTTAATGTCAGCTCACCGAAGCAGGTCGGTGAAGTGTTATTTGAAAAGCTGGGCCTAAAAGGCGGTAAAAAAACCACCACCGGACAATACAGTACCAGTGAAGGTGTACTGGAAAAAATTGAACATCCGATTGCCCAGCTGATTCTGGAATATCGTGGTTTGTCCAAGCTGAAAAGCACTTATACCGATGGCTTATGCAAACAGGCTAATCCTGATACCCACCGTGTGCATACCAGTTACCACCAGGCATTGACTGCAACTGGCCGTTTATCATCGACTGATCCAAACCTGCAGAATATTCCGATTCGTGCCGAAATTGGCCGTCAAATTCGCAAGGCGTTTGTGGCACCGGAAGGTCGTGTTTTGCTGGCAGCCGATTACTCACAAATTGAATTGCGTCTCATGGCCCACTTATCTCAGGATGAAGCCCTGCTGGATGCATTCATTCATGGTCAGGATGTACACCGCCGTACCGCAGCGGAGGTTCTAGGCATTCCTTTGGAAGAGGTCACCAATGACCAGCGCCGTCAGGCTAAGGCTGTTAACTTCGGCCTACTTTACGGCATGTCTGAGTTTGGTCTGATCCGACAGTTAGGTTTTACCCGTCAGGAATCACAGGATTATATCAAGCAGTATTTCCATCGTTATCCGGGCATTTATGACTATATGCAACGTACCCGTCAGGTCGCATTAGAACAGGGTTTTGTTGAAACCCTGCTCGGACGCCGTTTATATACCCCAGATATTGATGCCCGTAATATGATGGTGCGTAAAGCTGCAGAGCGTGCTGCGATTAATGCGCCGCTACAAGGTTCGGCTGCAGATATCATTAAAATGGCGATGATTGAAGTGGACAAGATGTTACCAAAAGATCAGGCCAAAATGCTGCTGCAAGTTCACGATGAACTGGTGTTTGAAGCCGATGAAGACATTGCCGATGAACTGGCACCTAAACTGGCTGAAGTGATGCAATCGGTACTACAGATTTCTGTACCATTGGTGGTAGAAGTGGGTAAAGGTAAAAACTGGGATGAAGCGCATTAATGCGTCTTTAACCTCTTCCTCCTTTAGGAGGTGAGGAATATATTCCGCAAGGGGATGGAGGCGATTTTAATTTATAAACATCACCTACAGGCAGCGATATTAAAATTTTTTCTGCTATCAAGTTTTGAACGCATGTTTTTCTATTTTTAGAAAATCAGCAGCATTACTGGTTCAGAGTATCCAAGTTCCCTCTCTTTCTAGGAGAGGGCTAGGGAGAGGTTAAAATCCCCTCTTCTTCTTGCACTTCGATTAAAACTTGTCAAGGTTTGAGAAGTTTAACAATTCCCTCCCAACCTCCCTTTTCTAAAGGGAGGAGCAAATAAAAAGGACGCCTCAGCGTCCTTTTTATTTGGATCCGATTAAAGACCGGTAAGCAGTACAATCGCCACCTGGTTCATAATCATTTCGATAATAATTAAAGTCAAAATGGCGAAGATTGGAGAAAGGTCAATCATGCCCATATTTGGCATAATCCGGCGGAAAGGTGCCAGTAAAGGCTCAGCCAGCTCTTGCACGACTTCAATATAAGGCGAACGAGACTGGGTAAACATCACCACCCAGCTTAAAATAATGGTAGCGAAAATCAAATAACGACAGAAACGGATCAAATCCTGCATCATGGTGACAAAAGTCAGAATAATCAGATGGACAGGCCCATTCGGCATCCCACCTGACAGATACATCATGCCAAAAATTTTAAGTAGATAGAGCACGACCAATAATGCCAAAGCAGCAGTACTGACTCGGCCTTTGGCCAAGGTTGGGAAAATTCGACCAAATACATCTACAATTTTAGTGGCTTTCACGGTAGAAAGAACCACAGGATTGTAAGGACTGACCGCTGCCAGTTGCATTAAAAATCGGAAGAATACGAGCAAAATCGCGACGTTAATGATAATGCCAAAAATTAGCGCAGAATTTGCACCCATACTTGAACGTTCCTAAAAATTAAACTGAAGATTTGCTGCTTTCACTGAGCTCTTGTGCCAGTTCTTGACTGCGTTTTTGTGCAGCGGCAAGTGCCGCCTGAATATTTTGAGAAATCTGGGCGCGATCAAAGACTTCAAGTGCGGCCTGTGTAGTCCCATTTGGAGAAGTCACATTTTTACGTAACTCAGCGGGCGTATTCGAACTGGTGATCGCCATTTGCGCCGCCCCTAAAGCCGTCTGCAAGGTGAGTGCAGTTGCAACTTTTTCATCCAGACCTAAATTTTTACCCGCACGAATCATACTTTCCATCATATAGAAAAAGTAAGCTGGACCCGAACCCGAGACTGCAGTGACTGCATCAATTTGTGCTTCTGAGTCGACCCAAATGGTCAGTCCGGTCGATGCCAGAACCTGACTGGCTAGCTCACGGTCACTCGTTTCCACAAATGCATTGGCATATAAACCATGTGCCCCAGTCTGTACCAGTGCTGGCGTGTTCGGCATAACTCGTACAATGCGCTCAGTCCCCAATAATGCTGACAATGTGGCAATTTCTGCACCAGCAACAATGGAAATAATCAGCTTATTATTGACCAGACCTTTTAATGGTTGCAGCACTTGAGCCAAAACCTGAGGTTTTACCGCCAGTACGACAATATCTGCATCCTGAATTGCAGCGCTATTATCCCCGGTCACATTAATTTCTTTTTCCGCCAATAAAGCACGGACTTTTTCGACCGGATCAGAAACTGTAATACGTGTTGCTGGCAAACCACGTGAAATCAGACCGCCAATTAAGGCTTGGGCCATATTACCGCCACCAATAAAACAGATATTACAATTTAAAGCTGCACTCATGTTCAATGCTCGTCGTTGAGTTCTAAAGTTGAAGAAACCGAAATCGGCAGCCATCCGCCTGCTTCACAATATGCAGATTGGGCCAACCAAAATCCTTTAGGGGTAAACACGCCTAGCATAACATTATCTGTGCTTAATATTTGAATAGTATGCCGAGCCCAGGGAAATATTTGCGCTTCCTGAATGGCTTTTTTCAGCGGCCAGGTACCGACACGGCCATATAAATGAATTTTTTCGCCACCCTGCCTCTGTTGTAAATGCAAAGGTTGCTGCAATAATGCAGGAGATAAACCGAGCTGTGCAGGAGCGATGATAAATTTTCCTGACAAAACCTGCACGCTGTCTTTTAAAGCAAATTTTATAGTTTTCGGGCTAGTTTGAACCTGCTGCTGCTCGGCTAAATAAGTCTCTGCAGTCAGACGATGTATCTGCTGCTGATAGCGCACATAGTAAAAGCTTTGCCAATGTAGTGCTGCCTGAGCATCTTGCTTGGCATAAATCACTTCGCGTTGCAAACGCTCCACCATATCTAAGGATGGACGATACTGTTGTTTACCTTTCATCCAGGCAGAGAGTAATTGACGTTGTCGTGATTTTGAAAGCTGTAAAAATTTACCAAGATCGAGCTGCGTTTCAGTTCCACAATATGCTAAATCCTGTTGCAGCACTTCTTGTAAAATGTCTTGAGCATCCTGCATTAACTCACTGGTTCGCACCAAGGCAGCTTGCATTTTAGGATAGCGTTCGCTTAATACTGGCCACAGGGTCTGGCGTGCCCAGGCTCGGTCATAATGGGTATCAGCATTGGTCGGATCTTCAATATTCTGAACATTCAGGTCTGATGCCCATTGGCAAATCTGCTCACGGGAAATATCCAGCAATGGCCGCCAAATCGTGAGCTTTTCACGTACATCGATCTGTTTCATGGCTGCTAAACCGTCAACGCCGGCACCAGACAATAAACGCAACATCAGGGTTTCCGCCTGATCCTGCTGATGATGCGCTAACACCAACATTTCATCCGCTTGCAAATGTTGCAGATAGGCCTGATAACGTGAATTGCGCGCTTGCTGTTCCAAATTGCCACTGGCGACATTGACTGGCTGAATGATGCAGGGAATATTCAATTGCTGACATTGATGTGCAACGAACTTACCCCAATCTGCGCTGAGTGCTTGTAACTGATGATCGACATAAATCGCCCGAACTTTTTCCGGGCATAAAAAAAACATCAGATGCAGCAACAGCATAGAATCTACGCCGCCACTGCATCCGATGAGAAATTTTGTCTCTGCAGGAAAATCCTGCAGCTGTTTTAAGAAACCAGACCTAAATTGTCGCTGCCAAACTTCATCAAACGTTGGTAACGTGCTTCGCATCGTGCTTGCGCTTCCATTGGTTGCAGTTCATTCAAAGCTTCTTTCAGCACTGCTTTCAAGCTGTTCATGACCTGATCCGAGTTTAAATGAGCACCCTCACCTTCATCCACCACATATTCTACAATACCCATTTTCTGCAATTTTTCTGCAGTCAGAGCCAAGGCTTCACTGGCCTGTTCAGCTTTTTCAGCAGTTTTCCAAAGAATTGAGGCACAGCCTTCCGGTGAAATCACCGAATAAATACTGTGAGAGAGCATCACCACACGATCTGCTACCCCAATACCCAGCGCACCACCTGAACCGCCTTCACCCAGTACAGTTGCAATCACAGGTACTTTCAAATTAGAAAGCTGAGCCAGACTGGTGGCAATCGCTTCAGCCTGACCACGTTCTTCTGCACCAACACCCGGATAAGCACCCATGGTATCAATAAAGGTAAAGACTGGCAGGTTGAAACGCTCTGCCATGTCTAGCAGACGCTGTGCCTTACGGTAACCTTCCGGGTTACTCATGCCAAAATTATGCTGTAATTTTTCACGGGTACTACGACCACGATGCTGACCAACGATCATCACCGGTTGACCATCAAAACGAGCCAGACCACCGATCATCGCGCCATCATCACCATATAGGCGGTCACCATGTAAAGCATCAAATTCAGTGAATATTTCACCTACATAGTCCAGGAATTGTGGACGTTCTGGATGACGTGCAATCTGCACTGTCGCCCATGCTTTTGATGGAGTTGCTTTATTTTTCATAGGTTAACCGTTTTCATCCCTATAAAGGTATTAATTAACAAACTGTTCGGATTGAATCGAGAGTTCAATCTCCCAATTTTTAAATTGCTGCTGTTCATCGTGCAGTTCAGCGACCAGCAATGGCCATTGCTTGGCATCACCAGACACGCTGAGTTGCCATTGTTGCGCATTTTCAACCTTGAGTTCAATGGCAGGAAGCATCTCATCGCTACGACTGTGATTGACCAAAACCGACAGACGAAGCAGCAAACATAACCATAAAAGTTTAGATCCACCGACTTTCATCACATCAATCTTGGCATCAGCGCGCAATTTACGCCGATGGTGCGCGACCAAATGTGACAAATGATTCTGATCAACTTGCGAGAAACCAGCAATATCCGAGTGTTGCAATAAATACGCACCATGACGATGATAGCCACTGTGACTGATGGCCAAACCAATCTCATGCAGATAGGCAGCACGACGTAACAGGTCACTATCTTCAACACTTAAACCGAGTTCACTGGCCACGTCATTAAACAGTTTCTGTGCGGTCTGAACCACACGTTCAGCCTGCTTGGCATCGGCATTATAACGGCCGATCAAGGCATGCACGGAACGATCACGTATATCTTCATGCTTGAAACGACCAAGCAAGTCATACATCACGCCTTCACGTAGCGCACCATCAGAATAGACCAAATGATCAATTCCCAGTACATCAAAAACTGCATAGAGAATGGCAATGCCGGCGGGTAAGACGGCACGACGGTCATCTTTCAGACCTTCGAATTCCATGTCCGAGACATATTTATATTTAAGCAGCTTGTCTTTGAGCTTTTCCAGGCCTTCACGCGTCAACTGTTCGCGTTCATTGCTCCAGCCCATATTGACGCAAATCTGGCGGCAGGCTTTAATGGTACCACTCGAGCCGACGACAGCATCCCAACCAGCTTCTTTATAAGTATTGGCAATTCCGGAAATTTCTTTACGTGCCGCAGTGACTGCTTTATCAAAAGCTTTGGCGCTGATTTCCCCATCCTGAAAATAAGCTTTGGTAAATGCCACACAGCCCATTTGTACCGATTCAGTATGAATCGGCTCGAATTCTTCACCGATAATCAGCTCAGTCGAACCGCCACCGATATCAACCACCAGACGACGACCGCTGTTGGCCATGGTATGTGATACCCCCAGATAAATCAGACGAGCTTCTTCACGGCCGGCAATAATTTCGATCGGTTTCGGTAAAATTTCTGCGGCTTTCTGGATAAATTCATGGCCGTTTTTGGCTTGACGCAAAGCATTGGTCGCCACGATCCGTAATCGGTTCGGCTGAACTGCACCTAAACGTCCAACAAAACGGGCCAAACAGGCCAAACCGCGTTGCTGGGCGGCTTCGGTTAAATTCTTATTTTCGTCTAGTCCTGCGGCAAGCTGAACTTTTTCTGACATTGATGCCACTTTCTTCACTTCGCCATGATCTACACGGGCGATGGCCAAATGAAAGCTGTTTGATCCCATATCGATGGCGGCAAGTAATTCTTCATCAATCAAAAAGTCAGACATTCCAGAAATAAACCTTTAACGAATTGTGCTTAGAGTAATTCACATGCATGCAATTTAAAAGCCATTTGTAGCGACAATTTAATGCCTTATTATTTTTTGTATCGGGAATAATAGTGAGACACGATCATCACTATCGTGATCATCCATTAGACAAAATAACATTAAGCATTGAAAATTTACAGATTCCCCTACATTGTTAAAGATGGCTATGTAATACTAATAATTAGTTATCTTTAAAATATTAATCTGGAGCACATTCCATGTCTGGCAACATCGTAAACACTACTGACGCAAACTTCGAAGCAGACGTTCTTCAATCAGACGTTCCTGTACTGGTGGACTTTTGGGCAGGCTGGTGTGCGCCATGTAAAGCAATTGCACCTGTACTTGAAGTGCTTGCTGATGAATACCAAGGCAAAGTTAAAATCGTGAAAGTTGACGTAACTTCTTGCGAACAAACTGCTGTGAATTTCAACATCCGTAACATCCCGGCTTTGTTGATGTTCAAAAATGGTGAAGTTGTTGCGACTCAAGTCGGTGCTGCACCAAAATCTAAACTGACTGCATTTATTGATGACAATATCTAAGCACAGCATTTTTAGTGAAAAATACGCGACTCATGCTCGCGTATTTTTTTCGGCTATAAATTGACAAAGTCAGCATTTTCTCTTATATTCGCTACTCAAGAGATAAAGGATCCTAAATCCTGTCAATTTCTTACAAGACACATTACATAAGATGCCGCTCGGCAATAGAAATTGTTTTCCACATTTTTCTTTGAAACACTCAAACAGATCTCTGAATTGTTCTTTTGCAAATTCAATTGCTTTCGTTTGAATGCTGGTATGCGGCCGAATGTTACTCCCTTTCTAACCTGTACCTCAGAACTTTGATTCTATCTGACCACCTATGAATTTAACCGAACTCAAGAAAAAACCGATTGGCGAACTCATCAAGATTGCCGAGTTTATGGGCCTCGAAGGTATGGCTCGTAACCGTAAGCAAGACATTATTTTTGCCATCTTAAAACGTCATGCAATGAATGGCGAAGAGATTTTTGGTGATGGCGTTCTAGAAATTTTGTCAGATGGTTTTGGCTTTTTACGCTCAGCCGCAGGTTCTTATTTAGCAGGTCCTGACGATATCTATGTCAGCCCTTCTCAAATTCGTCGTTTTAACCTCCGTACTGGCGACACCATTACTGGCACCATTCGCCCGCCGAAAGAAGGCGAACGTTATTTTGCTTTACTTAAAGTCAATCAAATTAACTACGACACACCTGAAAATTCACGTAACAAGATTCTGTTTGAAAACTTGACGCCATTATTCCCGACTGAACAGTTGGTGATGGAGTTGGGCAATGGCACCACTGAAGATTTAACCACCCGTGTGATCGACTTAGTTGCACCGATTGGTAAAGGCCAGCGTTCAATTATTGTGGCTCCGCCGAAAGCGGGTAAAACCATGCTGCTGCAAAGCATTGCACAGTCCATCGTTCGCAATAATCCTGAAGTTATTCTGATCGTTCTCCTAATTGATGAGCGTCCAGAAGAAGTGACTGAGATGGAGCGTACGGTTCGTGGTGAAGTCGTGGCTTCTACCTTTGATGAATCTCCTGCACGTCACGTTCAAGTCGCTGAAATGGTGATTGAAAAAGCAAAACGTCTGGTTGAACATAAGAAAGATGTGGTGATTTTGCTTGACTCGATTACCCGTCTGGCACGTGCTTATAACACTGTGATTCCTTCATCAGGCAAAGTACTGACTGGTGGTGTGGATGCACATGCCTTAGAACGCCCTAAACGTTTCTTCGGTGCTGCACGTAATATCGAAGAAGGCGGTTCACTGACCATCATTTCTACTGCCCTGATTGAAACCGGTAGTAAAATGGATGAAGTGATTTACGAAGAATTCAAAGGTACAGGTAACCAGGAAATTACCCTTGATCGTCGTATTGCTGAAAAACGCGTGTTCCCTGCAATGAACATCAAGAAATCTGGTACTCGTCGTGAAGAACGCCTGATGTCAGAAGACAATCTGCGTAAAGTCTGGATTCTGCGTAAGCTGCTGCATACTCAAGACGAATTGGCGGCAATGGAATTCTTACTGGATCGTATGAAAGAAACCAAGACCAATGATGATTTCTTTGATCAGATGAAACGCAAAGCTTCAAATTAAAATTTTAAATGAAAGGTCATCTAAACGGTGGCCTTTTTTAGGTTGACATAAATTACAGAATGAAACAATGAAGCCTGATTTATGTAAACTTATTTTTAAGTTTTTGATTAATAAAATATTCAGATTAAAAATTGTATAACTTTTAAGTATTTAATAAGCCTTTCTCCAATCTAAATCTTTCATTCCATTGTTATTTTCTGTTAAAAACTTCTTATTTTTTATCGTTTTTCCGTACTTTTTTGATCATTGCCAGTAGCAATTAAAAATGCGCAGTGATAGCATATTTGCAGACCAGTTAGACTGCTCCTGCGTTGTTAGTCCCTAACACAATTAGGAACAATAAAAGCACTTAACAGACTAACTTTGGTTTTTTTTAATCTCAATTTTTAGAGAGTGATGCCATGTTATTCAAAAAAATCGCTATTGCTGCTGCAGTTGCTACTACTCTAGCTTTCGTTGGTTGTGCTAAAAAAGCTGACGACGCTGCTGCTGACGCTAACCAAGCTGCATCTGAAGCTGTAGAAGCTGCATCTGAAGCTGAAGCTGCTGCTGATGCTGCTGCTGTAGAAGCTACTTCTGAAGTTGCTGCTTCTGAAACTGCTGCTGTTGCTGAAGCTGACGCTGCTGCTGCTGTTGCTGTTGACGCTGCTGCTGACGCTACTGCTGCTTCTGAAGCTGCTGCTCAATAATCTTTTAGATTATTCAGTACAAAAAAAAGAGAGCCTTTGGCTCTCTTTTTTTATTTTAAAAACTGGAACTTAACAATATTGATCCCAGTTTTTAAAAAAGCAGATCAGTTGACCTGCTCATTTCCCACACGTTGACGGAACTTCTGTCCGGCACGGAAGGTGACCACACGGCGTGCAGAAATCGGAATCTCTTCACCCGTTTTCGGGTTACGGCCCGGACGTTGACGCTTATCACGCAACTCGAAATTACCAAAACCCGAAAGTTTTACTTGCTCGCCTGAGATGAGCGCCTGGCTAATCTCATCGAAGAACAACTCAACCATTTGTTTTGCTTCACGACGGTTTAAACTCGTGAGCTCACTTAAATGATCAGCCATTTCTGCTTTAGTTAGTGCTGTCATGAAGCCCTCAATGTCGCTTGGTAAGTGTTTTCTAACACTTGAAGGATATTATCCATACCTGATTTAATTTCAGCATCTTCCAGTGTACGGCTTGGATGCTGCCAGAGAAGTGCAAATGCCAGTGAGCGTTTCCCTTCTTCTACTCCTTGTCCAGTGTACACATCGAACAACCAAGTTGAGTCTAAAAGCTCTCCGCCTGTTTTTTCGATAAGTCCCTGAATTTCGCTAACATTAATCTTATCACTAATTAAAAGCGCAATATCACGTCGAACCGATGGAAAACGTGATAATTCTGTAAAATTAGATACATAAGTTTGCAAAACAGCCGCTTGATCCAATTCTGCTACCCATGTGGTTGCCAGATCAAGTTCGTCTTCAAGTGAGGGATGTAAACGCCCCAAGTAACCAATTGATTGACCATTCACGAGAATTTCTGCGGATTGTCCTGGATGCAACCAGCTACGCTCTGAACGCACATATTCTACTTTGACACGACCAGCAGCCAAAATTTCTTCTACATCACCCTTAAAGTCAAAGAAGTCCATTGCAGCGGGTTTCACATGCCAAGATTCAGCATGACGTGAACCAGTCGCAATCAATGCAAAAGTTGGAATCTGTTTTAAATCATGGATGCTGCTGGCTTCTTGATAGTCAAAACGCAGACCGAGCTCAAAGAAACGTACACGGCTTTGCTGGCGGTTGACATTGTACTGAACACAAGGAATAAGGCTAGATAGCAAGGTTGAACGCATCACTGCCAAATCACTTGAAATTGGATTGGCTAATACTAATGGATTCACACTGGAATTAAGTTGCTTTTCAAGCTTTAGGTCTGCGAAGCTAAAGCTGATCGCTTCTTGGTAACCTAAAGTTACCGCGGTTTGACGGAGTTGGCCCAATTCAAACTGATCTTGGTATTTCGCCAGCTTCACATCAATCACAGGCAGGCTGATTTGAATATTGTCATAACCGTGAATACGCGCCACTTCTTCGATCAAATCTTGGTAAATCACCATATCATAACGATGTGATGGCGGTACCACTGACCACTCGCCTTCTGCTTTTACTGTAACTTCACAACCTAAACGGCTTAAAGCATCAGTAATGAACGCTGAGTCAACACTATAACCCAGCAGTTGATCGACTTGTGCTTGATTCAACTCAATTGCGTCGCGTGTTGGCAATAATGCTGCATTTTCGGCAACTGTAATTGGTCCAAACTCACCGCCCGCAAGTTCCGCAATCAATTGTGATGCGCGGTGCATAGCGATCAATGGCAATTCAAAATCGACACCACGTTCATAACGCTGAGAAGCATCAGTATGCAGGCCAAAGCTACGTGCACGACCGGCAATATGCAGTGGCGCGAAGAATGCTGATTCCAGGAAAATTTCAGTGGTTGCATCGCTGACTGCTGAAAACAAGCCACCCATAATACCAGCAATGGCCAATGCTTTTTCATCATCTGCAATCACCATCACTTTTTCATTCAGCTCCACTTCTTGTTCATTGAGCAAAACTAACTTTTCATCTTCTGTCGCTTGACGTACATGTACCGCGCCTTGAACTTTGCCGCCATCAAATGCGTGTAGCGGTTGACCCAGCTCCATCAGCACATAGTTGGTAATATCGACCAGAATGCTGTGCTGACGGATACCTGAACGTGCCAATGCACGCTCCATCCATACAGGAGTCACAGCCTTGGTATTGACGTTCTTGATCACACGACCCAAGTAACGTGGACAGCCTTCTGTTGATACAAGGACTTTCTTTTCGTCGCTAATAGTTGCAGCCACTTCTTTAATTTCAGGGGCAGTCACTGGCAATTGGTTAATCACACCAATCTCACGTGCGATCCCGCGAATACTGAAACAGTCACCACGGTTTGGTGTGATGCTGATATCAATCACGTTATCGTCTAGATCTAGATATTCACGGATATTCACGCCTACAGGTGCATCCGCAGGAAGCTCTAACAGACCATCAATTTTATCTTCCAAATCAATTTCTGAAGCGCCGCACAGCATGCCTTGTGACTCGATACCACGTAGCTTGCCTTTCTTGATTTTGAAATCACCCGGAAGTACTGCACCAATGGTCGCAACCGGTGCTTTCATGCCAGCACGTACATTTGGCGCACCACATACAATTTGTAGAGGCTCACCTGAACCGATATTGACAGTGGTCACACGCAAGCGATCTGCATCAGGATGTTGTTCTACCGTCAGGACTTCCCCCACCACTACGCCAGTAAAGGGTTTAGCTGCAGGCGCAAGTTCATCCACTTCCAGACCCAACATGGTCAGTTGATCAGAAAGTTTTTCGCTATCGATGGCTGGGTTAACCCATGTGCGTAGCCAATTTTCGCTAATTTTCATTGATATAAAACCTGTAATTCAAATCTCTAGAATCCCCCTCTGCTCCCCATTTTCCAAAGGGGGAGAACTCCATCTATTTCGCGGAGTCCCTCTCCTTTTTAAAAGAAGAGGTTAGGAGAGGATTATTAAAAAGTTTTAAGCAAACTGGCGTAAGAAACGCACATCGTTTTGGAAGAACATACGTAAGTCATTCACGCCATAACGAAGCATTGCAAAACGTTCAACACCCAGACCAAAAGCAAAGCCTTTGTATTTTTCAGGATCAATGCCAGCAGCTTGCAGCACATTCGGATGCACCATACCGCAGCCCAATACTTCTAACCAGCGACCGCGTTCATCCATAATATCCACTTCCGCACTCGGCTCGGTGAACGGGAAATAAGATGGACGGAAACGTACTTTCAAATCTTTTTCGAAGAATTCGTTCAGCAGGTTAATCAGCAAACCTTTAAGTTCCGCGAAGCTGGTATTTTCAGCCACGTATAAACCTTCGATCTGATGAAACATCGGTGAGTGGGTTTGATCCGAATCACAACGGTAAACACGGCCCGGACACACGATCTGGATTGGTGGCTGCTGTGTTTCCATGGTACGAATCTGCACACCAGACGTATGCGTACGCAGCAAATGGTTCACATCGAAATAGAAGGTATCGTGCATGGCACGCGCCGGGTGATGACCCGGAATATTCAGTGCTTCAAAGTTGTGATAGTCATCTTCAACTTCAGGACCTGTTGCAACCGTAAAACCTGCCTTGGTAAAGAACTGGCAAATACGCTCTTGCACCTGGGTCACTGGATGGATACTGCCCACCTGTTGGCCACGACCTGGTAAAGTAATATCAATGGTTTCGCTTGCCAGTTTTTGTTCTAAGGCAGCTTTATGCAATTCTGCCTGACGTGAGGTCAATGCAGCGGTAATAGTTTCACGTACAGCATGGATTTGTGCGCCGAAGACTTTACGTTCTTCAGGATCCATTTTACCAAGCGACTTAGATTGTTCCGCGAGCTGGCTTTTTTTCCCCGTAAATTGCACTCGTACTTGATCAAGTGCAGCAAGGTCTTGAGCTGCTGCAATCGCAGCGAGCGCTTCAGTGGTCAGGGCTTCCAGTGACATAGTAACTCTCAAAGCAACAGGTTAAAAAATATTTTAAAAACCCCACATTCTAACAGTTTTTAGACACTTTGATGAAGATGCGTTTTAAGGAAAATTAGATTGGCATGATTAAATATAAAAAGTATAAGATAAACACAATATCAATCAGATCAAATCACTATGGCACTCGATCAAATTTGGAAACAGCAGCTGACCCTGGTCACTTACGGCAATGAGTATTTGACTCAGGACCTGAGTTTCAATCGTTGGATTCAACATTCCATTTTTAATCAGCATCAGTTTGCCTTTCGGGATCTGATGTCACAACATCTGTTGGCCCAGCATTTCCAGATCTGGCTGGAAGGGCTAAAAAAACAAGGCGTGCGTCGCCTTAGCTTACATCGCTCTGATTTACTGGTTGATGAGAAAAATCCGAATGCCAATGTCGAGCTACTGCCACTGGCACATTTTATTGTCAGTCATGGCGCCAAAGCCAAAACTGCCTGGATCATCGGCAAGGAACTGCCTGAATGGTACAGCGCGGACAATGACTACGAAGCGCCCAAATCACAACAGTCCCCTTTACGCCATGAAACATTCTGGTGTTATGAATTAAATCCCAAACTAGCCAAGCGCATTGATGTGGAACTAGAAGCGCCAAACTGGGATGATATCCAGGCCTATACCGATCATGAACTCTTTGAAAGTAGCCTTGCCCAAGATTTTACCGAGCCGGCGTATACCAATTTGCCTTATTACGGCACCATGCCTGCCATTCAGGCCGATAGCGAAAGTCATTTGGCCTTAATTCCCACTGACTATTCAGCGGATTATGCTCACCAGACTTTGTACCGCCTAGATGCCTTAAATGACTTTATTCAAACGAAAATCCAGCATCCCTATCGTGCAGATGGCGAAGTACTCAGCCCGGAACAGCAACTCAATCTGCGACATTTTTCGCAAAAAATTGATGATTTAAGTGCTAAATTCATCAGCAAAGTCGCCAACCACTATAAAACTGCACAGCTAACACCTAAAGTTGCACCTGACCCATTTGTCGGTATGAGTACTGAAGATCGTTCACCAAAAATTTCTAAAGCAGAAAAACCTCAGGACCCAGGAAAATCCAGTTCGTCTGCAAATGTGCTGACCTTAATTGTGATTACCGTGATTATCTGTCTGATTGGCTACTATTTCGGCCTTTAACATTTTACCAGAAAAGATTGAACATCCCGGGCAGAATTCAATGGAGATGTTGATACTCAGGAGCAGACATCAGCTTGAAGTAATACTGACGATTTTTGTGATGAGTTTTGATCATACAACCTATTATAAAATTTAGGTGAAGCATCTGCCTGAAAATTTCAGCATTGTTTGAATAAGCCAAAGCTGTTATTTGCTGATCGCCCGGAAATGCTCTCTTAATTGACCGATGGATATATTGAGATAAAAGGATAAATCTAGCCAGATCACGGTATCAATCTCCGCCCATTTGACCGGAATGCTACGCGTATAATTACCATCGATCACATAACTGGATTTCACCCTGCCCTATATTTTTGTCACTGATGTTAGCTCGAGCACTAAATTATTTTCCATGATCCGGGTGGATTAAAAGTTAGAGATTCCATTGATAATATAAGTCTTTAAGATTTTCGCCCAGATCACTGGCATCTCCTTCACTGACAAAATAGGCGCCGGTCTTTTCATAAAAATAACGACTGGAATTCAGGTTCAATACGCTGCATTGCATATGCTGATAGGATTTTTCTCGACTTAAACCCAGACCCAATTAAACCAAATCACGTCCAATGCCGCGACCTTGAATATTTTGAAGCAAATAAAGTGCTCTCAATTCACTGATTGGCGCATCTACCGGAAAATTAAAAGCAGAAAAACCCAAAACTTGAGCATTTTCTTCATAGACAAATACCCGTCGATTCTCCTATTCAAGCACAGAACGCCACAAGGCGGCTCTTTGTTCTACACTCAACTTATCGAGAATTTCTGGTTTAATGATATTTTGATAGCTTTCACGCCAGCTTTGTACATGCACTTGGGCAATCGGCAGGACATCGTGTTGGGTGGCAAGTCGAATCATTGTTTTTAAGCCTTGTTTTTTAATTATTCAATTTCACAATGACTAAAAAATATAGGATTTACAATACTGATTTTTAAATAATATTTAGAATGACTACTTTTATTTAAGCATAAAAAAAGACCGCTAAAAGCGGTCTTTTTCAAGTCATAAAGACTTATGCAGCCAATGCATCTTTAGCTTTAGAAGCTAAAGCAGCAAACGCAATTGCGTCATGCATAGCGATGTCAGCAAGTACGCGACGGTCGATAATCACTTGAGCTTTTTTCAAGCCAGCGATCATACGGCTGTACGACAAACCATTTTGACGAGCACCAGCGTTGATACGTGCAATCCACAAAGCGCGGAATTGACGTTTCTTTTGACGACGGTCACGGTAAGCATATTGACCAGCTTTGATTACCGCCTGGAACGCTACGCGGTAAACGCGTGAACGAGCACCATAGTAACCTTTAGCGCGAGCAAGAATTTTTTTGTGACGGCGATGAGCCTGTACACCACGTTTTACACGAGCCATTTATAATCTCCTTAGATGTACGGGCACATACGACGAACTGAAGCAACGTCACTTACGTGAACCATTACACAGCCGCGCAATTGACGAATACGCTTAGCAGATTTTTTGGTCAAAATGTGGCGTTTGAACGCTTGTTTACGCTTAAAACCGTTAGCAGTCGCTTTAAAGCGTTTAGCTGCACCACGGCGAGTTTTCATCTTAGGCATAACAACCTCTTTTGAACACCTGTTCGGCTCGTTTGCACCATTACAAAACGACCTGCAGGTAAGGGAGCGAGTATTCTAAAGCATCTTTGTTTAAAACAAAAGCATCTTCACCCAATAAGCGAATTTAAAGAATGATTTTAGGATTTCAGTCTGGAAAATGGCGAGCAAGATCGGATCAGGAGAATCGCTTCAGGCTTAGAATATGGCAAAGGCCGCATAGACAAATAGATAACGGCCAATTTTAGCGATGCTGACCATCAGCAGAAAACGGGCGAAGTTTTCTTTTAATAGTCCCGCAATCAGGGTAATCGGATCACCAATGATAGGCACCCAGCTCAGCAGCAAAGACCAGTAACCATATTTCTGATAGGTCGTTTGTGCCTTGAGCATCTTGTCTGCTGAAACCGGAAACCACTTTTTATTTTTATAATGTTCAATCTTGAGACCCAGATACCAGTTGACGCAGGATCCCAAAATATTGCCCAGACTAGCCACCGCAATTAACAGCACTGTATGCTGCTTACCCTGCACTAAAAGCCCCAGTAGCAAAGCTTCAGACTGTAAAGGCAGTAAGGTTGCTGCACCAAAGGCCGATAGAAACAGTAAAAACAGGCTCATTAAAGCATTAACGGCTCAGGCCCATTTTTTTCTTGGCTTTACTGTATTCCCAACTGGACCAAACGACTGCAGTCACCATCGCCATGATCCGTGCCCACTTATACTGCTCATTAAGCGGTGCAATTGCAGCACGGAGAATCTGCTGATCTTTGGTATTTAGGGCAGCAATCACCTGATCAATATGCACAATTTCAGCAACATACAGCACTAAACATGCAGCAATGCCGAAAAGAATGCTCCAGTAAATTCGGGTATTACTTTCAACAATCTTGGTAAAGTTCAGAAGAAAATCGTTCATATATCCATCCAATAAAAAACCACCGTAAGGGTGGCTTTATTTGCTTAAGGCTATTTTAGCATAAAGGCAGACGCTTAACTGACCTGTATCGCCAGCGCTTTCTGAACTGCAGGACGTGCATTCAAGCGATCAATATATTTGGAAACTTCAGGATAGTCTTCCAGATTGATCTGCTGCCAGTCATGACGTAATAACCACGGAAATATCGCCATATCAGCAATCGAATATTCGCCGGCAACATAATCCTGCCCGACCAGCTGTTTATTCAACACCCCATATAAACGCTTGCTTTCATTGACATAGCGCTCTGTGGCATAAGCAATCCGCTCAGGTGCAAAACGGCTAAAGTGATGATTTTGCCCGAGCATCGGCCCCAAACCGCCCATTTGCCACATCAGCCACTGTTCGACCTGAATACGCTTCACTTCATCGGCTGGATAAAACAGACCTGTTTTGCGACCCAGATATTGCAAAATCGCACCTGACTCAAAAATTGAAATGGCGCGGCCATGTGGCCCATCTTGATCAACAATGGCCGGGATTTTATTATTGGGAGAAATAGCCAGAAAATCGGACTGGAACTGGTCATTTTCCAGAATATTGATGGGAATAATTTGGTATTCCAGCCCCATTTCTTCTAGAGCAATACTAATTTTATGGCCGTTGGGGGTGCCCCAATAATATAAATCGATCATTTTCTTCTAATACTCCCTGCACTTTGACTGTGCGACGATGTACTCAACATAGAGGATTTAGAAAGAAACAACAAGACTGCATTTAAAAATTATTTTTCAATGAATATCAAAATCTTATTAAAAATTTGTATAATTTTTTATTTTTCATCTTGAAAATTTCAGCCCGAAACACATATTTATTTCTGCATAAGGATTGCGTCGATCTTATGCCCTGTCGATGTCTGACATGACAGATCTTATTTTCTTGTTTTTATAACTTTGCTTTAGTGAGAAGGTTCTAATCATGAGTAACTTAAATCTTCATCCATTATTTCGTCGTAGTATTGGCTTTGATCGCTTGAATGACTTTATTGACTATGCCATGCAAAGCGATGCGCCAAATTATCCACCGTATAATATCGAAAAGCATGGTGAGAATAATTACCGTATCGTGGTGGCAACTGCGGGTTTTCGTCAGGAAGAACTCGACATTCGTCTGGAAAATAAGTTGCTGACCATCTTGGGCAAGCCTGAAAACCAGAGCAATGACTCTATCGAATTCCTGCACAAAGGCATTGCGCGACGTGCATTTAAACTGTCTTTACGTCTGGATGAATATATTGAGGTACAACAGGCAGACTATGAAAATGGTTTATTGATCATCGACTTGCAGCGCATTATTCCAGAAGAAAAATTGCCGCGTCAAATCCCGATTGGCAATAAACTGCTTATTGAAAACGATGAAAAATCAGTGGAATAAGCTTGATTAAGTACGCAAAGGAAGGTCCGAAAGGGCCTTTCTTTTTGGCTAGAGATTATCTAAGCTCATGGAGGCAATACGCTTTCTGATCATAAAAATAAATCATGAATGCGCCAGAAAATACCCTGTTTCATCAAGCTAGTCCGATCATGCGCACTACGGGATATTTGCTGTTTTGTTATCCGGTCGGAATATTCAGCATTTTTTATTTCAGCAGTGTGCGTAGCAATTCCAGTTTTTTCCAAGGACTATTATTTTTATGGCAGGAGTCTCCTGACTTTTATATTTATATTGGCGGCTTTCTTGGTCTTTCGCTGCTTATGCTGGGAACCAAACTCAAAATAACCTCACAAGACATTTATTATACTTTGGCCGGTTTCCGCATCAGCCTGTGCTTAAAACGACATTCGGTACAGTATAGTTTTCTAAATCCACGCTATGCTTCTCTCAAAGCACATCTCAAACGTTGGCTCTATAACATGCCAGCACATGTGATTAGTCCACGCGATGGCACTTTGGATTTTAAATTGTGTCAGCCTGGTCTGATGAATCAAATTTGCCTCGGGTTTTTCCGGATTCAGCTATCGATGTTTTCCCGGCAGCAAGCCAGGGAAATTATTCAAGCTATGTACAATGCGTGGAATTTTAGAGCATAAAAAAAGCCCTGCATATGCAGGGCTTTTTTCGTTTAATGAGTGCTTACTTTTTCTTTTTAGGACCAAGTAACATACCCATTTGACGGCCTTCCATTTTCGGCATCTGCTCAACAGTACCGAATTCAGCCACGTCAGCTTCAATTTTTTGCAATTGAGCTAGACCCAACTGTTGGTGCGCCATTTCACGACCACGGAAACGAAGCGTGATTTTCACCTTGTTACCTTCTTCAAGGAACTTGATGATTGCACGTAGTTTTACGTTGTAATCGCCAACATCAGTACCCGGGCGTAGCTTGATTTCTTTCACCTGGACTTGATGTTGTTTTTTCTTCGCTTCTTTCTGCTTTTGCTTAAGATCAAACAAATGCTTATTGAAGTCCATGATCTTACATACTGGTGGCTCGGCATTGGCTACGATCTCAACAAGATCGAGTTCAACACTTTCTGCTGCGCGTAGGGCATCAGCTAAGCTTACAATCCCTTTTTGCTCACCATTTTCGTCTACAAGACGGACTTCTTTCGCACGAATTTCATCATTCAAGGCAGGACGGTTTGATTTGTTACCGCCCTGTTGATTACGGTCAGGCTGTTTAATCGCTGTTACTCCACAATGTACCGGCCGCGTTCGGCAACGGCTGCTTTTACTAGGTCAACGAAAGCATCGATTGACATAGTACCCAAATTTGTTCCTGAGCGGGTACGCACGTTGACTGTACCTTCCTCGACTTCACGGTCCCCAAGTACCAGTAAGTAAGGAATACGCTCTAATGTACGTTCACGAATCTTAAAGCCGATTTTCTCATTTCTCAAGTCAGAAATTGCACGGATACCGTTTTCTTTAAGTTTTGCGACGACTGACTCACATGCTTCCGCCTGAGAGTCGGTAATGTTCATCACACACGCTTGCATTGGTGCCAACCAAGGTGGCATGAAGCCTGCATAGTGTTCGATCAGTATACCAATAAAACGCTCGAAACTGCCAAGAATTGCACGATGTAACATTACTGGCTGATCACGGTCATTATCTTCCGTCACATAAGACGCATCTAAACGTTCTGGCAAGTTAAAGTCACACTGAATGGTACCACACTGCCAGACACGACCTAAGCAGTCTTTCAGAGAGAATTCAATTTTCGGACCGTAGAATGCGCCTTCGCCTGGTTGAAGTTCCCACTCAAGACCTGCAGCATCCAAAGCATCTGCCAAAGATTTTTCTGCCATATCCCAAAGCTTGTCATCACCCACACGTTTTTCAGGACGCGTCGACAACTTCATTTGTACTTCTTCGAAGCCAAAGTCTTTGTATACATCCAGTGTCAATTTGATAAAGTCTGCAACTTCAGGACCAATCTGTTCTTTGGTACAGAAAATATGCGCATCATCCTGAGTAAAGCCACGTACACGCATAATGCCGTGCAATGAACCTGATGGTTCGTTACGATGACATGAACCGAACTCTGCCAAACGAACAGGAAGATCACGGTATGACTTCAAACCTTGATTGAAGACTTGTACGTGACAAGGACAGTTCATTGGCTTCACCGCATAGTTGCGGTTTTCAGAATGCGTGGTGAACATGTTGTCTGCATAGTTGGCAGCATGTCCTGATTTTTCCCAAAGCGTGAAATCAACCACTTGCGGTGTGCGGATTTCTTCGTAGCCATTGTCTTGCTGAACTTTACGCATGTATTGTTCAAGCACTTGATAAATGGTCCAACCGTTCGGATGCCAGAACACCATACCCGGTGCTTCTTCCTGCATGTGGAACAAATCAAGCGCTTTACCGATTTTACGATGATCGCGTTTTTCTGCTTCTTCAATCCGTTTTACATAGGCTGCAAGCTGCTTCTTGTCTGCCCACGCTGTACCGTAAATACGTTGTAGCTGTTCGTTTTTCGCATCACCGCGCCAGTAAGCACCAGAGATTTTAGTCAGCTTGAACGATTTAAGGAATTTAGTGTTTGGTACGTGCGGACCACGGCACATATCCAAATAATCCTGATGGTAGTACAAGCCCATTTGCGTTTCTTCAGGCATGTCTGCAATCAAGCGCAATTTGTATTCTTCGCCACGCGCAGTGAATTCTGCAATGACTTCATCACGCGGTGTCATTTTTTTGATGACATCGTAGTCTTGATCGATGAGCTTTTTCATACGTTCTTCGATCGCAGCCATGTCATCTAAAGTGAATGGACGTGGCATCCAGATGTCATAGTAGAAACCTTCCTCAATGACCGGACCAATGACCATCTTTGCTTCTGGGAACAGTTGCTTAACCGCATGACCGACCAAATGCGCGCAAGAATGGCGAATGATCTCGACACCGGCTTCGTCTTTAGGCGTGATAATTTGTAGTGTTGCATCTTCAGTGATGAGATCAGACGCATCAACCAAACGATCGTTGACACGACCAGCAACTGTATTTTTTGCAAGACCAGGACCAATGCTAAGTGCAACGTCCATCACAGATACGGCGTGATCAAACTGTTTTTGATCGCCATTTGGCAAAGTGATAATTGGCATAAGAAATCCTTAAGGAGTGATGCCCCGTACCATGGAGCATATCACCGCGAGATTATGATCGAGGCACAGCCTCAAAAGATAAAAACGGTGGATAAATAAAATCGATTCGAATTTTACACGGCTTGGCCGCATGATTAAACCTTTTCCCAATAAAAATAAGATTTACCGTCAAATCTGTGCCTGATCGTTAAAGGCTTAGGCTCATTTTTCATTTCAGAATGTGGTTATTCCCGGAACGTCTGCCACTGGAGAAACTTTCCTTCTGTATAAGCATAAAGCTGAGCGAATTGCGGGATGATAGCTTCACTTTGTGTCGGTCTTATAAACACATAATCATCGACATGAATATCGCACTGTATAGGCACCTGTAGCATCTCCTGGTTACTACTGCGGCCATACAACACATGCGGTCGGCTTTTTTCAGGGTAGATATAATCCGCTCGCCAATAGCCCCCATAAATAAATACGGCTTTATATTGATGTGGAAGATGATTCATCAGCTCCAGACCGGGAATCTGGCCACAAGGCAAAACTTTTAAAATGGGTGCGGCAATCCAGAGTGCACATTGCAGTTCAGCCAGATTCGCCAAATCAAAATCGCCTGGCTTGAGCAGCATCGAGCCAAAAGCCAGATCATTACAGACACTGTGCTGGCAATGCTGCATAAAGGTCAGACTGCCACCGCCATTAAAACACAGACCTTCATGCCATAAATCAGGGAATTGCTGCTGAAGAATAGTTTTATATTGTTGATACATCTGCTGTGATTGCTGATAACTTTTGTCGGGACTTTTCAAAATTTTTGGCAGTTTGGCGAAATGTGCATCATAGCCCATTAGACCCGAAAGTTTGAGATAAGCCGCGTTGTGCTGAATCAGCTTCATTAAGGCTATAAATTGCTGCTGCGTTTGTACGCCGCCACGATGCAGTCCTACATCAATTTCAATATTGACATTCAGGCAGATATTCAAGCTTTGCGCGAGTTGCAGATATTGTTTTAATCGTTCCACATCATCAATCAACCATTGGATACTTGCTTGATCATTGATTTTATTTTGCTCAGATAAAGTTTGATAAAAATGTTTGACTGCCTGAATCGGCATCGGTTTACCCAACAAGATATCGGCTTGCTGAAATGTCCCTATAATCTCCAGCAGATGCGGCAGATGAAAGACCATAAAGCGCTGGGTATTTAGTTTTTCACTGGCCAGTTTAAGCAACTGCATATTGGCCAAGGATTTCACCACCAAGCGTGGTTTTAACTGCGTAGGTAATTTTGACTGTACATAGTCCAAATTATATTGATAAGTTTTTACATCTAAAATCAGTTGCGGCGTGCCTGTTCCCTGCTGTTTTAAATCCTGGGTTAATTGCTGAAAATAATTCGGTTGCATCGCCATTTCCTAATTTTCAGGCAAAAAAAGCTGCTTTAAGTACGGATTTAGCCATTTTTGCTTGGGATCCAGTTGCTGACGCAGCGTCATAAAATCGTCCCATTTCGGGTATAAATTCCGAAGTGAAGCTGCGCTCATGGAATGCAATTTCCCCCAATGTGGCCGTCCCTGATATTTCTGTAAAATCGGTTCAATCAGATCAAAGATGGTGCGGTAATCCTGTTTATAGAACTGGTGAATAGAAATAGACACTGAATCGCGCTGATAAAAAGGACTCAGCCAGATCTCATCGCCTTTGACATAACAAAACTCGATCGGGAAAAACATCGGCACTTGGTGTTTGCATAAAACATGCAGAATCTCGTCCAGACACTGCAAGCCAAACTCAACCGGAACCTGATATTCCATTTCATTAAATCTGGTCTTACGCGGAGTTGGAAAAATTCTGGATGAACAGTCTACATAACGAGTCGGTTTGACAAATACGCCGAGCAGTTTTTGCAGATAGGGATTTGTCTTTGGGAAGAGTCGCGTCAATTCCGAACATAGAGTCAATAAAATATCTTCCGGAGGCCAGCTCTCTGTTCTCGGCTGAATGGTTGCATCCGTTTCATCCAGAGTTTTCAGCATCACTTGATCGGCATGTAAAAAAGCCCAAAATTCAATATGCCGGTGCTGATGTTTCCATTGATCAATATGAGTAAATATGTCTTTTAATGAACAGAGCCGAATCTGTTCTTTTAGTTTATATCTGGGACGATTTTGCAGGGTGATTTGGGTCAATATACCCAAGCTGCCCAATGCCACCCGTCCAGCCTGAAATATTTCGGTATTCTGCTGACGATGACATTGCAACAGCTCGCCATCTGCGGTCAGCAATTCAAAGCCTTCCACGAAAGCGGATATGCAAGGTAAATCGATGCCCGTGCCATGCGTTCCAGTCGAAATCGCTCCGGCCAGACTTTGCTGGTCTATATCGCCCTGATTGATTAAGGCCTGATTGATCGGTGTCAGATCTTTCCCCAAATCATATAAACGCGTACCGGCGTACACGGTGCACTGTGTTTTCTCTTGATCAAAGGCAACCACACCTTTGAACTGATCGAGATTAAGCAACACCTCATCTGTCTTGGCCAAGGGGCTAAAGGAATGTCCTGCACCCACTGCACGAATGTGTGCATGGGTCTTCACTAAACTTTGTAATTCACTGATCTGGATGGGCTGAACAATCCGAGCAGTACTGAACTGGCTCCCTGACCAATTTCGCCAAATTTTATCCGCCTGTTGTATTTTCATTATTATTCTCTGGCTCATATTATTTTAATGATTCAACTAGAGTAAAATACCTAAAAAATCAAACTTGGGAACCCATGCGTTCAAAACATTTAAGCAGGGTGAAATATTTTTATTACTATTCAAATACTTAAAATTTGTAAAATCGTACTCGACTAAAGCATAAATGCAAGATTTCTGAGAAATACATATCTTTTCAACAGGATATGAAAATAAATATAGAACGGAGTTTTACAATGGTTAGCGCATATGATGAATTACCGCGTACCCCCGCGAATTTTGTAGCCTTATCGCCTTTACGCTATCTTGATCGTGCAGCTTATATCTATCCAAATCAGAACGCGATTATTCACGGTAAGCGCCGGATCACTTGGCGTGAAAAATACAACCGTTGTCGTCAGTTTGCCAACCAACTTCAAAAATTAGGCATCGGTAAAAATGATACTGTGTCTGTTCTACTGCCTAACGTCCCTGCCATGATCGAAGCGCATTTTGCTGTGCCGATGGCAGGCGCAGTCCTCAACACCTTAAATACCCGCCTGGATGCCAAGACACTTGCCTTTATGCTGGAGCATGCCGAAAGCAAAGTATTATTGGTTGATCCTGAATTTACTGCACTTGCCACTGAAGCGCTTGCCCTGGTATCACAAGACATTTATGTGATTGATGTGGCTGATGCAGAGTTTGAAGGTGAAGATAAGCGTATTGGCCAAATCGAATATGAAGACTGGATTGCGCAAGGCGATGCAAACTTTGACTGGCATCTACCTCAAGATGAATGGGATGCCATTAGCTTAAGTTACACTTCGGGGACCACCGGCAATCCGAAAGGCGTGGTCTATCATCATCGCGGTGCCTACATTAACGCAGCCAGTAATATTATTGCCTGTGGCATGACACCACGTGCTACCTATTTATGGACACTGCCGCTCTTCCACTGTAATGGCTGGTGCTTTGCCTGGACCATGGCGGCCAACGGCGGAACCAATGTCTGCCTGCGTAAAGTCGATGCTGAACTGATCTTTAAGCTGATCGCTGAACATAAGGTCGATTACTTCTGTGGTGCACCAATTGTCTTGTCAATGCTGATTAACGCACCTGAAGAGAAAAAGACTAAAATTGATCATCGTGTCGAAGTGATGGTGGCGGGTGCCGCACCTCCAGCAGCAATTATTGAAGGCATGCGCAATATCGGTATTAACGTAACGCATGTTTACGGCTTGACTGAAACCTATGGCCCTTCTGCACTCTGCGCTTCACAGGCAGGCTGGAGCGATCTGTCTATTCAGGAACAGGCACAGTTGCACTCCCGTCAAGGCGTCCCGTATCCATTGCAAGATGGCATGAAAGTGCTTGATCCGGATACCATGCAGGAAGTGCCACATGATGGTCAGACCATGGGTGAAATCATGTTCCGTGGCAATATCGTGATGAAAGGTTATCTGAAAAATCCTGAGGCGACCGCTGAAGCCTTTGCTGGTGGCTGGTTCCATACAGGAGATCTGGCGGTATGCCAACCGGATGGCTATGCCAAAATTACCGACCGTTCCAAAGACGTGATTATTTCCGGCGGGGAAAATATTTCATCGCTTGAAGTGGAAGAAGTGCTGTATCAGCATCCGGCAGTGCTGACTGCGGCGGTAGTCGCCAAGCCTGATCCACGCTGGCAGGAAGTTCCTTGTGCCTTTATTGAGCTCAAAGAAGGCACCAAGGCCACTGAAGAAGAAATTATGGAATTTTGCCGTGAACATCTGGCCCGCTTTAAAGTGCCTAAGGATGTGGTGATTACCGAAATTCCAAAAACCTCGACCGGTAAATTGCAGAAATTTGTTTTACGCGAATGGGCCAAAGAGCGCGCGCAAGGTGAATTTTCTTAATTCCATACAGGCATGTTTTTTCAAAATCTACTCAATAAAAAATCGTGCTAATTTTTATTAGCACGATTTTTTAACTTATCCTTTTGTGAGATTTAACCTCATCCAACCCTCTCCTATAAGGAGAGGACTTTAAGGAGCTTACATCTCTACCATTTCCACGCCATCAATACGGGCAACGGTCATCAAGTCCTTATCACCACGACCTGAAACCGTCGCAATAATAATTTGATCTTTATCCATGGTCGGTGCAAGTTTAGTGACATAAGCCATAGCATGTGCGCTTTCTAACGCCGGAATAATGCCTTCAATCTTGGTCAAGTCGCGGAAACCTTGTAAAGCTTCCTGATCATTGATCGGTACGTATTTAACACGGGCCATATCTTTCAGGAAGCTATGTTCCGGACCCACACCCGGATAATCCAGACCTGCAGAAATTGAATGGGTTTCGATGATCTGGCCTTGCGCATCCGACATCAGGTAAGTTCGGTTACCATGCAGGACACCGACATGACCAGCATTCAATGGCGCAGAGTGCTTGCCTGATTCAATCCCATGACCTGCTGCTTCAACACCATACATTTTCACGTCTTGGTCATTCAGGAATGGATAGAACAAGCCCATTGCATTAGATCCACCACCGACACATGCCACTAGGGCATCTGGTAAACGGCCAGCCTGTTCCAAAATTTGACGGCGTGCTTCACGACCGATGATCGACTGGAAATCACGAACCAGCTGCGGATATGGGTGTGGACCTGCCACGGTACCAATCACATAATAGGTTGAATCAACATTGGTCACCCAGTCACGCATGGCTTCGTTCATGGCATCTTTCAATGTTTTGGAGCCACTTTCTACCGGCACAACCGTCGCGCCTAATAAACGCATACGGTAGACGTTCATCGCCTGACGTTTTACATCGTCTGCGCCCATGAATACTACACATTCAAGACCTAAACGTGCTGCAATTGTTGCCGTTGCTACACCATGCTGGCCTGCACCTGTTTCGGCAATAATACGTTTCTTGCCGGAAAGCTTCGCCAGTAAGGCCTGACCGATTGTGTTATTTACTTTGTGCGAACCCGTATGGTTCAGGTCTTCACGTTTCAGGTAAATCTGTGCGCCACCCAACTCTTTCGACCATCGTTCAGCATGATATAAAGGACTCGGACGACCGACGTAAAACGCCATGTCACGGTCAAATTCTGCCAAAAACTGCGCATCATCTTTCATACGGAAATAGAGCTTTTCCAAGTCTTCTAAAGCCGCCATAAGTGTTTCTGACACAAAACGTCCGCCATGAATACCGAAATGCCCGCGTTCATCCGGGAATTGGGTATAGTCAACTGCCTGACTGTTCTGGCTAGTACTTTGCTGATCCACGATGGACTCCTTGCATAAAGCGTTCTATGAGTTGTTGGTCTTTAATACCTTTTGCGGACTCGACACCGCCACTCACATCGACGGCATACGCCTGTGTGGTGAGAATTGCCTGTTCAATATTGTCAGGATTTAAACCGCCTGCCAAGATCAAGGGAATATTGAGTTTGGGAAATGTGTCCCAATCGAAGCTGTGCCCTGTGCCACCTTTCAGATCAGGATGCCATGCATCTAATAGCACTGCGCTTGCGCCTGCATCTTGATAACCTTGAATTTCTGCGACTGCATCCAGATCAGGTTTTACCTGAATGGCTTTATACCAACGGCGTCCGACCTGCTGGGCGATAGCCTGACACTGTTCAGGTGTTTCATCGCCATGAAATTGTAAAATATCCAGCGGTATTTTATTTAAAATCGCCTGGATTTCATCTGCGTGACTATTCACAAATAAACCCACCGCCTGTACATAAGCTGGAACCGACTGAATCAGGATTTCAGCCTGCTCTAAAGTGACATGCCGCGGACTCGGTGGATAAAATACAAATCCTATCGCGTCACAGCCAGCATTGGCTACGGCATGTACATCTTCAACTCGGGTGATTCCACAAATTTTGGCACGGGTTCGCATATTATGTTGGCTCTAGATCTACCAATGTATTGAACAATCTGTAAGATTGGGGCAAATCATTGTAATGCAATTTTTCTGACTTGCGTAAAAGTTCATCCGGATTATTCTCGATGCAGATTGTTTATAAGGCATACAAACTTTATACTGCGCTCACTTTGCAGCAAGTCCAAGCCTTCAGGCTTTAGGGAAGCTGGTGTAAATCCAGCACTGCCCCCGCAACGGTAAAAAATGAAACGTCTATCAATTTAAACTCTTCGGTTTACACCACTGCATCTTGATGTGGGAAGGTGGATATACAGCAAAGTCGCTGCTTTGCACATTTAAGTCCGGAAACCTGCTTGTTGTGTTCTATAACTCAATCATTCACGGGGAAGTGAATGTAGGGAGCTTTAACATGTCACTTCATTGTCAACCTACTGCCTTGGTAGGTGCGATCGCACTTGCGTTGGGTACCACCTCATCTGTTTTTGCTAACGAGCAAAAAGTTGCGAAAGCATCTTTAGATACCATTGTGGTCACGGCAACTCGCTCTGCAGAAAACATTGAAAATGTGCCTGCGCGAATTTCAGTGATTGAACCTACGACTCTTGAGCAATCTCCTATTGCTTCATTACCCAATTTATTGAAAAAAGAGGCTGCTTTAAACGTCGCTCAACTAGGTGGTTATGGACAACAATCCTCTATTTTTATGCGAGGCACAAGCTCTTCACATACACTCGTTCTACGTGATGGCATGCGATTGAATACAGCTTTAAGCAGTTCAGCTTCTCTCCCTTTTATTGATACTACAGATATCAAGCAAATTGAAATTCTGAAAGGTCCAGCATCAGTTTTATATGGTACAGATGCCATTGGCGGCGTCATTCATATGATTTCTAAAACACCTGAGCAATCAAGTGCGTTTATTACAGGTGAAATTGGCGAGAATAAAACTTACAAATCACTCGTGGGTGCCGATTTAGCTGAAGATGGTTTTTATGCCCAAATCCGTGGTCAACGCCTGGAAACTGATGGAAAATCTGTTCTAGATGATGAAGATGAAAATTATTCCTTTGACCAAAAAGGTTTGAGCACAAAATTTGGAGTCAACAAAGACCAATATGGTTTATCTCTCGATTACAGCCAAAATAAAGGCACAAGTGATTACAATGCAGGTAGCCTCACTTCACAAGATTTTGAAAATGAAATGGTTAACCTGAGAGGGCGAATTAACCTAGGTTCACAATTAGAACTCAATGCTCGCTTATCCCAGTTTGACGATCAATTAGATCAAAATGCTACGAATTATCTAGGTCAGGTCGATTATTCATATAGCACTACTCAAGAAACAGAATTGTATGCCAAACTCAATTTAAATGATCAGCATCATATTTTACTAGGTACAACGCATAGTAACCTTGATGGCGATGTTCTGTCTTATGGAGTTGCCTACAAAGGTGATGTTTCCTCTCAAGGATATTACACACAGCATCAATATCAATCAGATAAACTCAATACTCAACTCGGCATCCGTGTTGAAGACAACGAAAAATATGGCTCTCATACTGTAGGGCAAGCTGCTGCACGTTATGCAATATCACCTCAACTCAGCGTCTATACGAATATTGGTTCAGCTTTTCGTTCACCAAACTTAAACGAGCTGTACAGTGGTGAATCTGCAAATCCAAATTTAAAAGCCGAAGAAAGTCTGTCTTATGAAATTGGCTTAGACCAGGCCCTCACTCAAAACTCATCTATTTCATTTTCCGTGTATCAAAACGAAGTGGATAACATGATCCAAAAAGTTGATGGAAAGTTAAATAACATCAACGAAGCAACGCTTCGTGGTGGCGAGCTGGCATGGAATTGGAAACAAGACGATTGGTTCATCGATACTGCTTTTGCGTATGTACAAGCTAAAGATAGCAAAGCGGATATTGAGTTAGCTAAACGACCACGTCAAACCCTCACTCTGACCACAGGTTTGGAAAATGAAATTTATGGGATGAGTGCTTCTCTTATTGCCCGTTCCAAGTCAAAAAGTTGGAGTGATTCAGACCATAATCCGGGCTATGCGACCGTCGATTTAAATGCTTACTGGAATATCAATCCACATGTCAAAGTATTTACCAACATAGAAAATGTCGGTGATGTTCGTCATAAGATCGAATACAACTGGAATAATTATTATGTTGATGAAGGTCGTCTCGCTTCTGCCGGTGTGACTTTTAAATATTAAGCTTCCCCCAATCCAAGCAAATACTTTTGAGAATCATGTCATGCCTATGGCATGATTCTTTTTATTTACAGCATTTAATTATTCAAGGAACACATATGGGCCACCGTTTAAGCAAAATCTACACCCGCACAGGCGATTCAGGTACCACAGGACTCGGTGATGGCTCACGTGTTGCCAAAGATGATTTGCGTATCACAGCACTCGGCGATGTCGATGAACTGAATGCCGTGATTGGCGTATTACGCGCACAAATTTCAGCAAGCAACATTGAAGATCAAGCCGCTTGGGATAAATCTTTAAGCCTGATCCAGCACTGGTTATTCGATTTAGGCGGTGAAGTGTGTATTCCAGGTTTTAATCTGGTACAACCTGTATCGATTGAGTTTCTGGAAAATGATATCGACCGCATGAATGAAGCTTTGCCGATGTTAAAAGATTTTATTCTGCCTGCTGGAACGTTGGTGTGCAGCTTTGCCCATCAGGCCCGCGCTGTTTGCCGTCGCGCAGAACGCAGCGTTATGTCAGTCCACCACCGTGACCAAAATATTCAGGCAACATCATTGCAACTACTCAATCGTTTATCAGACTGGTTGTTTGTAGCATCGCGCACCCTGCAACGTGCTGAGGGCGGTTCCGAAGTGCTGTGGCAAAAAAATATCAATGACAGCATCGAAAAGTAAAATTATGTTTCAAGTTAGCATCTAAAAATACACGTCAGATGTCTCTTGATTTTACAGAGCGTCTGACGAAAATAGAAAGTGTCATCCTTCTGTCACGTAGCCCTCGCAAAATGAACTTAACTTTCCCACTCATGAGCATCTTATGCGCATAATTGGTCATCGTGGTGCACGTGGCGAAGCCCCTGAAAACACCTTGGGCGGTTTTCAGTATATTCAGGAAATCGGCATTCGCGCCGTTGAGTTTGATGTCCGTCAGCTCAAAGACAACGCCTTAATCATCATGCATGACGATGATTTCGTGCGCACGACTGGTTTGCAAAAGCATCTATATGAATGTAACCGTCAGGATCTGTGCCAATATAACCATGCAGTCAAATGGTCAGAATGGAATAAAATCGAAGCGACCCCACTGCTCGATCAAACCTTAAATGTCATTCGAAATTTCGAGCATATTGAAGTCGAAATTAAAAGCGTAGCATCTGAAGCAGCAGCTGAAAAAATAGCGTTTGAGGTCGAACAACAACTACAAGGTTATGAGCAGGCAGCCATTATTACCAGCTTTGATGCCAAAATTCTGGATGCCTTCAAACAGCAAAACTCACGTTTAAAACGCGGTTTATTGATTGAGACCGATATCAAACATCAAGCCATTGATCAGGCGCTGGAATTAGGATGCTGTCATATTGGCTGGATGGATGAACTGGCCAGTAAAGACCTGATTCAGGCTACGCAGGCTGCCGAGTTAAATATCAGTGTCTGGACAGTCAATGATGTCACCCGTGCCAGACAGCTGCGAGACTGGGGCATTCAGGGGCTGATTACCGATTATCCAAAACTGATGCTACAACAACTCTAAGTAATCTCTCTTAGCCTTGATTGATCTAGGTATTTCTTGATCGCGTTAATTTTAATAATGCAATAATAAAAGTATGAATCTTCCTTAATCAGATTTTATTTGAAAGTGAAATTAAGTTGCCCAACCTCTATATTCTGCAAATTTCCTGATAATATTGTAGAAATTATGAACAACGATTTTCATCTGATTCATTCCGTTTCCATTTTCTGAAAGAGTGATAATCCTCAGTCACTTAGTCGGAAATCAGAACCCGTCTACGCTCGCAAAATGGTCACTTCTGCCCTACTTATTCTGTTACCGACAAGTACAATACAACCGTACAATAATGCTAGTGATGCCTTAGGGCACATGCTAATATGGACAAGATAGGCTGCTGTTAAAACCAACAGTAGTTTCTGCTTTTTGTTATACCTTCCGAGGTTCTAGGAGTGCTGTTGGAGATGAATGCTCCCTTACCCAAAGCCCCCATCAACTGGATTGCTGTGTTTGCATTGGTATTTTTACCGATCGTAGCCCTGATTGCGATTCCGTTGTATGCGTATCACCATGATTTTAGCGCTGCCGCTTGGATCAGTATGTTTGTTTTACTGGGCGTAAGCAGCCTCGGCATTACAGCAGGATACCATCGCCTGTGGGCACATCGTGCTTATGAAGCCACTTTACCATTAAAAATCATCTTGATGATTATGGGTACATTTGCTGTACAGAATAGTATTTTATTCTGGGCATCTGGTCACCGTACCCATCACCGTCATGTCGATGATGTTGATCAAGACCCGTACTCGATCAATAAAGGCTTCTGGTATGCACATATTGGCTGGATGTTACGTGATTATCCATCTGGTGCTGCCAACTATAAAAATGCGCCAGATCTGTTAAAAGACAAAGTGGTGATGTTTCAGGACAAATACTACGTTCCTTTAGTGATTGCCGTGCATGCTGCGATTTTACTGCCCATCGGCTGGGCTGTAGGTGATGTCTGGGGCGTATTACTGTTGGGTGGACTAATGCGTTTAATCCTGAGCCATCATGTGACCTTCTTCATTAACTCATTGTGCCACATGTGGGGAAATCGTCCTTATACCGATGAAAATACTGCACGTGACAACTTCGTACTCGCGGTTGCAACTTGGGGTGAGGGTTATCATAACTATCACCACATTTTCCAATACGATTACCGTAACGGCGTAAAATGGTGGCAATACGATCCAACTAAATGGTTGATCTGGACTTGTTCTAAACTTGGTTTAGCTAAAAACTTGCGCCGCATTCCTAGCTTTAATATCAAAAAAGCGGAATTGGCAATGAAGTTTAAATATGCCGAACAGGATCTTGCGGTGTATGGCCATGATGTTTCTGAAGATATCTCGGCGGTAAAAACCAAGATCGCACAGGAATATGATGCATTTACCCAAACTTTAAATGACTGGGCGAAGCTGAAAGAACAGGAAATTCAGGTCAAGAAAGCATCGATGGCTGAAAAAATCCATCAGATGGATGACAAGCTGAAAGTTGAATTCCAGCTGGTTGAACAGCGTCTTTCTCATCATCGTCAAACCTTGAATCTACTGGTTCGTAATTTGAAAAAATCTGCAGTTTCTCAATAAAAGCTGTTGAACACTAAAGCCCCGATTGGGGCTTTTTTTATGTCCGAAAGATAACGTGAACTCTCGCTTATACAACAGTTTTATACAGCTATCTTTGTTATAGTAAATTTATTCCAATCCTGTACTGACGCCATGTATTTTAACTCTCGCTATCAAACACTACCTGCTCGCCTCTATCATCATCAAGTTCCGCTGCCGTTAAAAGGTGCAAAAGCCGGGCACTTCAATGCCGCTTTGGCAGAACAACTACAATGGTCGGATGAAGACAAGGCGCAATGGGTCGAGATTTGTAGCGGTCAGAAAGTCTTCGTTGAGTTTGAACCTTTGGCTATGGTCTATGCAGGTCATCAGTTTGGGCAATGGGCAGGACAGTTGGGAGATGGTCGCGGGTTGTTGATTGCGCAAATTCTGGATAAAAATAATCAGACCATTGACCTGCATTTAAAAGGTGCTGGTGCAACCCCTTATTCACGCATGGGCGATGGTCGTGCAGTACTGCGTTCAGTCATTCGTGAGTATCTGGCAGGTCATGCCTTAAATGCTTTAGGTGTAGCATCCAGTAATGCAGTTGGTTTTACTTCATCAATCCAAGGTATTCAGCGTGAGAAGCTAGAGCCGGGCGCGATGATGTTGCGTACTTCAGACTGTCATATCCGTTTCGGCCATTTTGAATGGATCAATCAGTATCAGCCAGATCTACTAGCTGAATTTACCCAGAAATGTATCGAATGGCATTATCCAGAATGCCTGCAAGCCGAACAGCCGATTCTGAGCTTTGCCACAAAAGTTATTCAGCGCACTGCGGTGATGATTGCCAAATGGCAACTGGTTGGTTTTGCACATGGCGTGATAAATACTGACAACCTGAATATTACCGGTTCAACTTTGGACTTTGGTCCTTATGGCTTTATGGAGCGCTTCCGTCCGAACTGGATCAATAACCACTCGGATTATCAAGGGCGTTATACCTATCAGCAGCAGCCAAGTATTGGGCATTGGAATTTGTGGCAATGGTTAAATAATCTGGTGCCGCTCTGCCCTACAGATTATGACAAAGAACAATGGAAACAGGATTTGGCAGCATGTCTGGAGCACTATGAGCCAACATTCTTAGAGCATTATAAATATGGTTTAAATCAGAAAATGGGCTTGCCAAGTTTCCATAAAGACAGTTTTGATTGTGCGATGGCATTTCTGCGAATTTTGCAAAGTGAGCAACTGGACTACACCCAGAGTTTTATCCGTCTGCAAAATAAAGACTATGAAGCCATTAAAGATGATTGCTTAGACCGTCGTCAGTTTGAAGCATTTTTGACGCAATATGAAAGCATTCGAGAACAACAGGATATTGAAGAGTTACACGCCGCCATGCACTTGATCAATCCACATTATATTCTGCGTAATCACATGGCACAGAAAGCCATTGAACTGGCAGAGCGGGATGATTTTTCTGAAGTCGACCGCCTGTTTAAATTACTCAGTCAACCTTATCTGAAACAGTCAGATCTGGAACAGCCTGAAGATTTAGCGCCATTGCCGAGTGACGTGCCTGAAGTCATGGTGAGTTGTTCTTCTTAATAAAAACGAAGCATATCGCTCCGTTTTTATTAGGCGGATTCAAGCGGCAAGTGCAACAGTATAAAAACCAGCCATAACATCACTGGGCGTATACCATCCCAGTGTCTTTCTGGGGCGATTAT
>NZ_JAMXXS010000024.1:0-46744 GCF_024129595.1 Acinetobacter lwoffii
AGTCGTTTAAATTCCCCATCATTAAATCGAGTTAAATTTTCATATTTCATGGGGCTAGTATAAACAATTTTTTACTTTCGCAAGAGATCTAATATTTTGATTTAATAAAATTCAAACCATAGATAAAATCATATACGTCTTTAGGAGTTGTATTCTTCTTCACCATATTTGCTATACCAACAGCACCATTTACCTCTTCTAACTTTTCAATAAGTTTCTCAATGAAATTAATACACCCTTCCTTTGTTTCAAGATCTTCATGCTTAGACAGATCTTCTAAAGTATTTTTTATATTATCTGGTGTAAACTCTAATCTACGTTGCATGATTAAGTTTGTTAATTCCTCTTGAAAATGTTCAGTTGAAAAGTTCAGCCGAGATATAAACTCAAACTTATTCTTTGCATTAATAAATTCATTTTTCTCAATAGACTGTTGTACAGGCTGATACAGGGATTCCCTAATAAGCTTTTTACTTTCTAAAACTTCAAATATTTTGATAGCAATATTCTTTCGATTGCCTTTTTTTTGGATTAGTTCTTCAGGCAACTTTTCGATTGTATTTATTTGACTTTCGATTCCTAGCAAAGAGTCCAGTGAGGAGTTGTCTCCTATTAACTCCATTTTTTTGGTATTCCATTTTTTAAAGCTCTGTAAATATTCATTATATTTTTGCAATGGCTCTGATAATTTTCCTGAAACAGATTTTATCACTTCATTACAGGTTTCAATTTCTTTATTAAATTCAATAATCTTAAGATTATGTTCTGTATTTTTTACATTAAGCTCCTCTATGACCTCAGTGATCTTCGCTTTATCAAAATTGAAAGTAATAATTTCAGTTTCAATGGATAAGGTTTTTAAATCCTCACTGATTTGATTGTTAAATGCCTGAACCTGTTCTTGTAGAAGTTCAGCTTTACCGATTATTTGATTAGCGATAAAAATTTTTCTTTGATTTTCACCAACTAAATCATTAAGGCTTTTCACATTATCCAATAAACTTACCACGCGTGAATTGTTTACATCCATCTGTGACTTTAGCATTTGCTGTTCTGGGGTAAGTTCTTCACTCGGAGACGCAACTTCAACGGGCTTAATTAATTCGTGATCTTGTAACTCCTGTAGCTTTAATTGTTTTTTATTTTCTAAAATATTTTTTACACTTATTTGAGTTTGCGACTCTAGGAACTCGATTTCCGTATTTAATTTACTTAGATCAAGTTTTAGAGCTAACAATTGATCATTTAACGTACTTTCCTTAGATTTAATTAATGAATCAAGAGATGTACAGCCATTCCTTTCTTCTTCAGATAAATAAGAAAATATCACTGAGTTAAGTTCATTTTGAAATTCGTTATCTCCATATTCAGGATTACATAATTTTTCAAAATATACTTGGGGAATATAACGAACTCTTTCTGGTTTTTCATGGTCTATATTAGAATCTAGCGATAGATTTTCTTTTGTTCCATTCAACCATGTTATGCTTGCTTCGTAATCTGATGCAAAGCCACCTTTACCTTTGAATCGTCCATCTTTTAAGAATGAAAAGAAATTACTACTTGATTTTGAATTACCTAGCAATGAAATTACATCTGCCAAAGCACTCTTTCCACTGCCTTTTTTTCCAATTATTGCTACAAGATCGTGGCTCAGTTTAATGCTTGTACCATCAAGCCAAGTATGTGCAATAGATGCTGAAGGTTTTTTGGATATCTCAACGTGGTCTATAAAGTAACTACCTTTCCCTTGCTTAATTAATTCTTTTTCTGGCAATTCCCCAATATAAATTCTATTTTGGGGTTCTAATGTTGCTTGTACTAAGCCTGCAAAAGTTGGATCAGCTTTTATCCATGTGAAACAATTTCCGATTCTATCTTTGTCAGTTGTTTTATCCGAAAAATTATGAGCATCACTACAATCTAATAACAGATCATTAACACCATTCTGTGTAAGTTTTTGTTTAGCATTATCAAATGTTTCATATGACTCCGCTGATGTAAAAACAATATTTGCACGATTAATTAAACTTTTTTTTACTGCTATCGAACTATCTGTCCACTTAAGCTGATCCCATTCAGTTTTTCCAATAGCAATTAAATATTTATCTTTAAAACAACTTTTATCTAGACTCGAAATAATTGATTCGAGGCTTAAATTTAAATTATTAAAGCCTTCGATTAAATCTGAACCGTAATTAGGTAACTCAACTTCAGGTACTTTTGCCTTGATAGATTTTCCAAGATCTTCTACTGATTCCCTTGTAACACTGTAATTCCAAGGGGAATGATCTTTCTCAAGAATGTATTTAGCTTGTAATGTATTTAAAAACTGTGATTTTATCTGATTTAAAGGTAAAACCTTTTCATCTGCAAAAATAACATGAAGATTTATACGGTTTAACTTTCCAAATTGTACACCTGCGAATTCCTGTAATCTAAACTCCACTACAGGTAAAATCAAGTCAATATTCTGCAATCGCCCTTTAGCTTTTTCTTGTAAAATACGCTCATACCCATCAATAAAAAAATAGTCGTTAATACCTAAGACTTTAAAGGATTCTGGTAAATTTTCTAGATCGGTTATATATTTTTCCCAAGTAGCATCACAATTACCTCCATATTTGTGATCAAGAGATGCAGGCGTATGTACATGTAAATCCCACTTTCTCCATTCCGAACCTTTACTAAACATACTCCCCCCTTTTATTAGTTAAAAATTCTAAATTGCTTAATCATTTGTATCATTCACGGCTCTTATATATTAGGCAAAAAATCAACAAATCTAAAACTTTAATTATACCCTTAGCAATGTTGCATAGCTTCTCGTATTTTCAACTTTAGACCGAACCAATGCCACTTTATGAAATCATTCAAACATAGGGAATAAGCTTAAATGATAGCGTTTTAGAAGTGGTATTCACCGCTATGTTAAACATCTGAACATTTAGAGATAAGTTTCGCTTAAGCTATTGTTAAGTCTAGACTTGGAAGTATAAGAATGCCGTCCGCAACACAATTTTTTTGAATGCTTATCATAGAATGTTTTTTATTTTTTCTAGGACTTTGCCTCAATCAAAGACTAAATGACATTTATTAAGAACTAAAAATTCTAGGCATTATTATTTTTAATACTATTCATTATGGTTCCTTTCAATTACATCAATATTAAATAGATATATTCATACCTAATGTTATTAGGCAACTTTAACACCACGAACAAGCCCTAAACCATACTCTATATAGCTTAGAGCTAAGTGCTCTCAGAAATAAATGATCCGAAATTTGCGAATTAGAATTTCTGTGCTAGTGCTTTTACTGCTAGTCTTTTAGCCTCATTGAAAGCTCCATTTGTAGCGATTGCATTCAATAAAACACGCTTATGCCTATTAACCATAATAGAAGCATGTTCTTCTCCGAATGGCTTTACTTGTGTGTAGTAGACATCTTTTTCCTTGTATGTTGCTCTCTTACTAAGCTTGGTAAATTGCATTTTCTTAAATCCAAATTTGATAAGCTGTGACAAATTCAGAATGTTTCGGTCAACAGTTTCATTATCAAAAATTGATTTTTTCAAAGTAATTTCAATACGTGCTCTGTGCTGTTGTTGAGGTAAAGACTGACCTCCTTTGTCCGTACGTTTGAAATACAACCTCACACAAAACTCATCATACCGATGATCGCCTACTCCAATGTTGTAGCCACCTTGTAGTAGGTCATACAACTCTTGCATTGATTCAGGTATATCACGCTGAGTCCCTTTCGTTTTATATACTCGAAATAACCTAGCGGTTTGAGGATATTGCATTGCTTTATGCAATTTTATGACTACCGCAGAACTATCTCCTCCATAGAGGTCAAATGAGAGTTCAATTGCTTCAACCATCATAAGCTCAATTTTCGCACCGTACTGTTTTTGCAACAAATCAGTGATTTTTTTTAAATCTTTTTTGTTCTGTACATCATGGAGTCGGATTGTAAATGACATACCATCCTGAGTAATTTGACTTTCATCCTTCGCAATATAGTGCCGTGTACCAGTATTCCGTGTAATAAATGCTTTGATATAACTACGAGCTTTGGGATCCTTATAAAATATACATAGGTTAGGATCTACCGTAAAACGAAGATCAAGCCAGTCAATTACTGCTTTCATTTTCAAAGTCAAAAAAGATGTTGTATTCACTTTTTGATAGACTTCGGCTTCTTTTACATTATTCGCCAAACGTAATTGATAGTTATCTAAAAGCTGATTTAGATATGAACTAGAACTATTTAAAGTAATCGACCCATACATATTTTGACGCACATATACATCTTTGGATGAGTCTTTAATTTGATCAGCATTAACAGATGATTCATCAAACAGTCGATCAAGCTTTTTTCGCTCTAATCTCTTTTGGGCTAGAGCGAACCGAATAGAATGTTGAATTTCCGCAATATCTAATGGCTTAATATGTGCAGTTAAATCTTTTCTCATATTTTATAAAACCTATGAACAGACTATAAAAAAGGAGATGTAGAACATCCCCTTTTAGTAAATCTCTGTTTTGTTATTTACTTAACTTTAACTGTCGATGAATTTCCTCAACAATGGATGATGTATCAATTTTTAATTGGGTTGAGGCTTCAATGTGAAGAGCAATCAATTCCGCTGCTCCCTGAATACCTTTTGGTGTATGTAAATCAACCGCAATATCACCTGTATCAGCATACTCGATCACATTATCTACTTCAGACTCAATGAATTTTTTCATTGCTTCTGCACCTGTAACTACTGTGTTGTCACGTAAAATTACTTCAAGTTCATTTAAAACATCCATGCACTTCTCCTTTAGCTTCTTGCTTATGAGCATTAATGAAGGCTTTTAAGCCTGCCTCTGTGTAAAACAGTTCACCATCAATTAGGTGATAATTGATGAGAAAACCGTCCTGTTCTTTCCACTTTCGTGGGTTATGTTTCAAATAAGACCACCATTGTTTTGTAGTACGCTTATTTAATTCCGCTGTTAACAACAGTGCAGCATTCCAAATGCTATACATTTCTTTCATCGCACTTTTCCTAACTCACACTTTGGATTAAGTAACTTTCAAACGCCGTATTAATGAGAATCACTTTTTCACCTTGATACAGTGCACTAAACACAATCGAAGCATTTGTTGTAACTTCACTTGTAATCTGACAGTCTGAATAAACTTCAAAGTATTTATTTAAAGTAAGGACTGTTACTTTCATTTATCACTCCTGCTTATACCGCCAACTTTTGAGACTCATGCCATTTCAGAATCTCTCTATAATCAAAATATGACTTTGACTGCATTGAAGAGCCGAACTTGTACGCTTTTGGAAATGTTGAATCTCGTTTCATCAACTTATCCAAGCCATCAGTGCTTAACCCTAAAGCTTTAGCAGTATCTTTTTTGGTTAGTCGAATTGGTTGGATGTTCATAGTTACCTCAATTACAGCGTTTTACCGATGAGGCTAGTATGAGATAAAGATAAGTGGGTGTTCCAAGATCACGGAAGGCTTACTCCTCCGTAATCTTGAATACTTTTTATTCAAAAAATATTTTTATTGTTTTCTTTGATTGTTTTTTATTCTTTAGAGAAAGGTAATGATAAATTTTCTTCCTTACACCAATCAATAATAGTCTGGAAATCACGCTCCTGATTGAAACAACTCAACGTGCAATTTACTAAATTCACCAAGTCTTCTTGATTATTAGCCATCTTGAAAGGTAAAACCTTTTGAATAAACTGAATACCCAATTTCCTTCCTAAATCCATTCTTTTATTACGGATGTCAATATTAGTCACCTTCGGATTCAACTGAATAATTGGCTTATTCTGTAATTTTTTAATTTGTGCAAGACTGAATTTAATATCATTAAAAGAAAAAACCATATTTTCAACTAATCCTAATACAGCGACTACGGTTGAAAGTTCAACTGGAGAAGCATTGTCTTTATATAATTCCTCAATACCTTCTGATAAGTTAATTCTTTTGATAATTATATTTTTATCTTGAGGATGTGAATAATTTGAAATGAAATGAGCTTTTTGAAAATGATAATTTTCCTTCAACAATACGCAACCTAGATTCTTAGACTCGTGTTTAAATTGAGTAATAGATAAGCTAGACGAGCTACTGATACAATTAAATAAGTCGATATTAGTTATATCAGAAATATCTAAACGCACATAACCAACATATTGTTTTTTGATCGAGTAAGCTAAATCTTCTGCTATTGAACACTCACATAAATCAAATTCTGTATTTAATTTAACGTATAAATCCAACAAACCATTCTTAACATAGTGTAAGAGGGTAAATTCATTACATTGCTGTTTAGTCATTTTTGATATTTCATCTAAAGCGACGGCGTAATCTACATAAGACATCATGCAGCCTCCTCTTCAGACATATCATCATCTTGAACCATAGCTTCAATAAAAGACTGAAGCACTCTTAGTTGTTTTGCATTGAATTTATTTTTTTCCAAACCAATATCATTCCAAGAATATTCCGTCATTTTATCCATTTCAAAATTATCAAACTCAAATGATTTACCATGTGCTAAAGCATCTAAATAGTCAGACCAAATTTGCATCATCTTTCTACGTTGCTCCAAATATAATGCTTTGTTGTATACACCTTCCACACCACCCAACTTATGAGCCAAAGCTGATTCAACCCACTCACGTCGAAAACCACGCTCACGCAATGCAGTACTCATAATATGTCGAAAACCATGTGGTGTTTGCTTACCGTTATAGCCCATTTTTTTCAAAGCATTACCCAATGTTGCATTCGAGATAGGCTCTTTACCTGAATTTCGCCCTCTAAATAAGTAAGGGCTTGAACCACTGTAAACTTTTAACTCATTTAACAATTCAATAACTTGAGATGAGAGTGGAATTGTATGTTCAACACGCTTCTTCATTTTATGAGCAGGAATTACCCATAATTTTTCTTCAAAATCGAATTCAGACCATTCAGCACGGCGAATTTCATTTGGTCGAGTACCCAACATTAATGCTAGCTGTAAACCAATTGCAGTTTGTCGCGTTGGATAATTCACAACCTTAACCAAAAGATCAGGTAATTCTTTTTCAGAAACATGAGGCATATTTACACTTATATGCTTCTCTAGATGTTTATGAATATTAGCAACTGGATTCTGCTCTATTCGACCAGTTACTTCGGCTAAATCATAAATATCACGGCATAAAGCACAAACACGTTGCCCCATCTCAATAATCGGTTTCTTTGTTTTAGGGTGCAGTTTTTTCTGAACTGTTTTAAACAACTCAAGCCATTCGACTTTTTTAATTGTTCGATAATCACGACTACCCATAAGAGGATAGACATGGTTTCTTAATGCTCCTTCATTCCGAACACGGGTATCATTTGTCCAAGTTTTACTTGCACAATATTCCTCAGCAAGTTTTTGGAATAAAAACTCACCACTACTTTCTTGGATCTGATTTTGTTTTTGTTGATCTTTAGCATCTTTCGGATCAATCCCATCAGAAAGTTGATTTCTAGCCTCCTTAGCTTTTTGTCTTGCCAGTTTTGCACTCACTTGGGGATATGATCCTAGACCTATGAATGTCCATTTTCCTGTAGATGGCTTTTTATATCTGAATTCCCAACGTTTTTTACCATCATTTTTGATAACAAAATATAAATTATCGCCGTCGTTAATACGCTCTTCAGCCTTATTTGTCTCTAAAGCTTTTAGAACCGTATCAGCCATAGGGAATTTTGAAATATCTTCTTTAAACACAATAAACCTTTTCTGTGTATGGTCACACACAATCGAATTCAAACATACAAAGCACCATACAAATGATCCAATGCTATGTTTACGAATAATGCAGAATGTAAAGGCATAAAAAAAGCCCTAACTATTGATAGTTAAGGCTTTTAGTTTGATATGTCATCATGTGAACGAATGACACTTAAGAATTTTGGTGGAGGTGGCGGGAGTTGAACCCGCGTCCGCCAGCACTACGCTCGAGAATACTACATGCTTAGATATCGTCTATTGTTTTAACTCTTTGTGACCCGACGAACAGGGTACAAATCGCGATCCTCTTAATTTAGTACAAAGCCCCGAGGCTTGGCTTTATACGGACTTGTGTGCGTGCGCTTCAGTCGGACTCTCTAACCACAAGTATTCGGAGAGGCGGACAAGCTGCCCTTAGGCAGCTAGAGCGTATGATTCGTCGTTTGCGACTAAAAAATGCAAATTTGATTTACGAGAGAAAATGCGCTCTCGGCATGCATCTATGAGTTTCATCACCAGCGTCGAAGCCAGAAACACCCCCAAAGTACAAGGCAATCATAGCATAAATGTCAAAAATTACGATGTATTTTCTGAACATTTAAACAACTTGATGCGCTTAATTATATTATTGCGCTAATATTTTACTTTTCAAGCCAAATAACAGAAAAATTATGAGCTACCTTCTGGCCCTGGATCAGGGAACTACGTCAAGTCGGGCTATTATTTTTAATGAACATGGACAAGTTCAGGCAACGGCTCAACGTGAAACGCATATCCACACCCCACATTCGGGCTGGGTGGAACAGGATGCTCAGGAAATCTGGAGTTCACAGATTGCGGTAGTACAGCAAGCTTTGGCGACTGCAGGTATTCTGGCAAAGGATATTAAAGCCATTGGCCTGACCAACCAGCGCGAAACCACGGTGGTTTGGGATCGAAGAAATGGTAAACCGCTCGCGCCGGCCATCGTCTGGCAAGACCGTCGAACGTCTGACTGGTGTAACCAGCTGATTGAACAGGGCTGGATGTGTAAAATTCAGCAAAAAACCGGTCTACGGATTGATCCTTATTTTAGTGCAGGAAAATTGGTCTGGTTTCTGGAGCATGTAGAAGGCGTACGTGAACTGGCTGAACAGGGTCATGTCGCTTTTGGTACTATCGATAGCTGGCTGATCTGGAACCTGACTCAAGGCGCAGAACATGTGATTGAAGCCAGCAATGCTTCCCGTACCATGCTGATGAATCTACATCAACAAACTTGGGACGAAGAACTACTGGAGCTGTTTCATATTCCTGCTTCGGTCTTACCAAAAATTATTTCCTCGGATAGTTATATCGCTGACACCGCTTCAGGTTTACTCGGTGCCAATATCCCCATTACCGGGATTCTAGGTGATCAGCAATCTGCACTGTTTGGTCAATCCTGTTTTGAGGTGGGCAGTGCTAAAAACACCTATGGTACTGGCTGCTTTATGCTGTTCAATACCGGGCATAACATCCAGCTCAGTCAGAATAAACTGCTTTCTACCCTTGCCTGGCAAGCGCAAGGTCAAACCACCTATGCACTGGAAGGCAGCGTGTTTATGGCGGGTGCGGTAGTGCAATGGCTACGTGATGGTCTGGGGATTATTCAACAAAGCCGTGATGTGGAAAAACTGGCCTGTAAAATTGAGGATACCGACGGCGTGGTTTTGGTTCCGGCCTTTACCGGACTTGGCGCGCCGCATTGGGACAGTGAAGCGCGTGCCCTGCTCTGTGGCATGTCTCGTGGTACGACTCAAGCGCATATCGCCCGAGCAGCCTTAGAATCAATCGCTTTTCAGGTATCGGATGTCCTCAGTGCAATGCAATCTGATATTGCCCACCCTTTAAAAGAATTACGGGTCGATGGCGGTGCCAGCAGCAATGACATGCTGATGCAGTTTCAGGCAGATATTCTCAATGTACCGGTGCTGCGTCCGAAAATGCTGGAGTCTACCGCTTGGGGGGCAGCCGCCATGGCCGGATTAAAATCCGGAATATTTTCCAGTCTGGAGGAAATTTCGCAGTCCTGGCAGCTGGACCGTGCTTTTGAACCCAAAATGCAAAATGACGAAAAAGAAATGCATTTAGCCAAATGGAAAAATGCCTTGAAACGGGCTAAATCTGATCTCTAAATCCTCTAGGTTCATATTTGATCATCATAAAAAAGTACTGTTAAACAGTGCTTTTTAGCTTCCTCAATTCACGATTTCATTAATAGGCATAAGACGCAATCGCTGTTGCAATCGCCTTATCTTCATCATTGACCATGGTCATGCGCATGGTGCAGCCCTTACGCCCCAAACGTAAGGTTTCTGCACGTGCAATAAAATATTTGCCACGTCCAGGCGCCAGATAATCCACCCGCATATCCACTGTCGCCAAACGCGAGACTTTTTTAATGGTGTCCGCAATGGTTTCAGGTTCGGCTTTTTTATATAACTCCCCCATCGCTACAATTCCACCGACACTATCGAGTACCGTGGCCGCAAGACCGCCATGCAAAATTTGAAACGCGACATTACCAATCATAAAATCCTGCATTTCGACATAGGCTTCGATCTGGCCTTCCACCACCCGCATGCTCATGCCATTATGCTTAAAAAAAGGAGAGCTATTAAAAGCATGTACCAACTGATTTAAGACCACATCAATATCCACCTTTGCCCCCAAGTGTATATTACCTGTCCAGCTTTTCTCTGTCTTAGTCATCACTCTGCTCAAATCCACCGCAATAAAAAACCGCTAATTTATGCCCAAAAATTTCAGTTAGGGCTACAATAGGTGCCTAGTTTAATACTGATTGCTGAGATTTTTATGACCTATACGTTCAATCGTCCCGCGTTTCCTGCAACTCGCATGCGTCGTATTCGTAAAAATGAGCATTTACGTTCTATGGTACGTGAAACGCATCTCAGTGCAGATCACCTGATTTATCCCGTATTTGTACTGCCGGGACAAAATCAGAGCCAAGATATTCCCAGTATGCCGAATATCCAACGCCTGTCAGCAGACTTGCTGTTAAAAAAATCAGAGCGTCTGCTGGAACTGGGCGTCAATAAACTGGCACTGTTTCCAGTCACACCACAAGAAGATAAAAGCCTGACCGCCGAAGCGGCTTGGCGCGAAGATGGTCTGGTCCAACGCACTTTGCGTTTATTAAAAAAGGAACTGCCAGAAATGGTGCTGATTACTGATGGTGCACTCGACCCATATACCACGCATGGTCAGGATGGCATTATTGATGAGACCGGTTATGTCTTAAATGATGAAACGGTCGAATGTCTGATTAAACAGGGTCTCAGCCATGCCGAAGCAGGCGCAGATGTATTTGCCCCAAGTGACATGATGGATGGCCGGATCGGTGCAATTCGTCAGGCCTTTGAACAAAATGGGCATATCTATACCTCAATCATGGCTTATTCAGCCAAATATGCATCCAGCTTCTATGGTCCATTCCGTGATGCAGTCGGTTCTGCCAGCAATTTAAAAGGCGGCAATAAATACAATTACCAGATGGATGTCGGTAACCGTGCCGAAGCACTGCATGAAATTGCGCTGGATATTCAGGAAGGCGCAGACATGGTGATTGTCAAACCGGGCATGCCTTATCTTGATATCGTCCGCGAAGTCAAAGACACTTTTGGCGTACCAACCTTTGTCTATCAGGTCAGTGGTGAATATGCGATGCTGGCCGCTGCCATTCAAAATGGCTGGTTATCTGACAGCGTGATTATTGAATCACTGATGAGCTGCCGCCGCGCCGGTGCCGATGGCATCTGGACTTACTTTGCCGAAGAAGCTGCGCTTAAACTGAAAGACATGAAGTAAAAGGATTTCGGCGCAATGCATATCGCCATTATCGGCGCTGGCATCACTGGGTTGATGTCGGCGCTGGAACTGCTTGAACAGGGATGTTCTGTCACGATTTTTGATCAGCAAGTTGCCGGGAAGGCTGCGTCCTGGGCCGGAGGCGGGATTCTTTCTCCGATGTATCCCTGGCGCTACCCCGCTGCAGTCAATACGTTGGCCCGGCATGCCAAACCGCTCTATCAGGACTGGAATCAAAAACTGCAGCCAGTGACCGGTATCGATTTCCAGATTCATGAAAGTGGTATGTTGATTTTTGATGAAGATGATTTTGAGCTTGGCTTGCGCTATGCGGAAAAATATCAGGACCCTCAGCAACAGGCCGAATTGCTTGATCAGGCTCAGCTACAACAAATCAATCCCCGAATTGATCAACACAAGTTCCAACAGGCGATTTACTTTCCGGAACTGGCCAATATCCGCAACCCCCGGCTATTACAGTCGGTCATCAGCTATTTAAAACAGCATCCGCATGTCACCTGGCAAGAACATTGTAAAATCACTCAGCTCAATATTCAGCAAGGCTGGGTAACGAGTGTGTCCAGTGAAAGCGGCCAACACTTTCAGGCAGATCAGTTTGTAATCGCCACAGGCGCATGGTCTGCAGGCTGGTCAGAACAGCTTGGCTGTGAAATTCCGGTACAACCGGTGCAAGGACAAATGCTGCTGTTTAAAACCCCAGAAAACTGGCTACCGAGCATGTGCATGAACAAGGTCATGTATCTGATTCCACGGCGCGACGGACATGTTGTATGTGGTTCCAGTATGCGTCAGGTCGGTTTTGACACCTCGCCTTCTGCTGAAATCCGGCAAGATATTCTACAGGCTTGTCTGGGGATGGTACCGGAACTGGCGGATTTTCCGCTGGTCAAGCAATGGGCCGGATTAAGACCTAGCTCACCCGATGGTATTCCCTATATTGGCAAAATCCCCGAATTTCAAAATGCCTGGGCCAATTTTGGCCATTTCCGCAATGGCTTATGCATGGCCCCAGCCTCAGGCAAATTACTGGCTCAATTGATGCTTGCACAAACACCGACCATTGTAGATCCACAGCCCTATGCTCCGGCCCATCTATTGGAGCCAGGTCGCTTAGTGCTTTAGGATATTATGCAGCGCTTCTTTCAAGGTTGGATAATCAAACTGAAAGCCCGCATCCTGTAAAGCTTGAGGCTGTACATACTGACCGTTTAAAACCAGTTGCGATTGTTCTCCCAGCATCATTTTCAAACTGCATGCTGGCAGTGGCAGTAAAGGTTTGCGCTTCAGTAGCTGTGCAGCAGTCCGGGCAAACTGTGCCTGACTGACTTTTTCCGGAGCAACCACATTAAAAATCTGCCCGGTCGTCGTTTCAAGCATCAAGAATTCAATCGCACGCAATACATCTTCTAAATGCACCCAAGTGACTGGCTGACGCCCATGACCAATCCGCCCGAACAGATTCAGTTTAATCGGCAATAACATCTGCGGCAGAATTCCACCACCTTTGCCGAAGACCACAGCAAAGCGAACAATTTTGGTGTCCTGACTGCTATAGGACAAAGCCAGTTGTTCCCACTTCGCACAGAGCTCAGACATAAAAATATCTTGTGGCGGGCTTTGTTCCGTATAGACCTGCTCCCAGCGCTCGCTCGGGTCAATACCATAATAACCAACGGCCGAGGTCGAAATAATCCGTTTCGGTTTGATCTGGTATTTTTCTAAATAGTCAAATAACTGTTTGGTGGTGTCTAAACGGCTATCCAGCAATTTCTTTTTACGCGCTGCTGTCCAGCGTCCCTGACCGATGCTTTCGCCAGCCAGATTAATCACATAATCAATCTGAGGCTGTTTTAATTCATCCAGCTGGTTAATCCAGTGAAAATCTGGATGAGGTTCAGATTGATTCTTGCGGCGGGTCAGCCCAATCACCCGATAATCACGTTCTAATAAAAAACGTACCAGATGACTGCCAATAAAACCCCTCGCTCCGGTCACCAGCACTACAGGTTTATCCATAAGTCATTCTTAGCCCTGTTATTTTTTCTATTTAAATTATACGCAACTTATTCTGGGGTTTTTCAATCAATGCCCTCTTTGTCGTGGTGAATTTGTATCCTGCCTGATGCGATCAATTTATCAAGATCAATCGTCATAAAGCCACCTACCTATCAGGCCTGCGGCGAATTGCCAAACATTTGATCTGCCATACGCTGTGCCTGCTTGCCATAGAACCAGTAAGTCAATAGATACAACGGAATCGCGATCAGCAAGAACATGATCAGCACAATACTTATAAATTGTGGCTGCTGTAGATATAGCAAAAAGTCCTGCCAGGCATTTGGATTAGAGCGCGTGGCAATCAGAATACCAAGTAACAGAAATAGCAGATTGTAGCCCCAATAAATCAGGCTAAAACCAAGAGTGAATTTTTTACGTTCCGACTGCGTGGGAGCACGTTTTTGCTGTTTTAAAAACTTGAACAATATCCAGATCATGGCCACCAGATATGGAACAACCGTCAGCACTGCCCCCATACCCGTTGGCATTAATGCTGCCAGAACCCCGCAAATGCAGGTAAAAATAAAGCAGATAATAAAAAACCAGATAAAATAACGGGTTAAAGGCAACATATCAATCACTCGGTGACATTCAGCAAACTAGTATAAAAAAAAACAGGTTTTTTTTCATTTTATTGTCAACCATCGGCCAGAGGGTGACGTTATATAGGGTACAAGGTACAAAAATTTGGACTGGCATCCACGAATTTTTGCTGACCTTAGAGCTAAAGCAATAAGTCCAGTGTACAAGGAAATTTTGAATAGCAGCCAAAATTTTCATGCAGCACAAGTTTTGACCGACGATTTCACATCACTCGAATCGTCGGTTTTTATTTTTTAAAATTCCGATTTTTCAGCCTGATGAATTGCATGACTGTTCAAGACTGGGTGATTTAGACATGACTATCCTGCCATTTTGCCTACTGATTAAAATAAATTCAGCCCCCACATCACAAACAATTCGCTGAAATATCTTTTTTAAGTAGATTTTTCCCTCAGCTTTTTCCTATAGTAGCAAGGCAGACATTTCAGGGTTCATCTACATGGCAGTTCATTTTCTTCACACTTCCGATTGGCATCTGGGGCAATTTTTCCATAACCATGACCGTGAATTTGAACATGCCCAGTTTTTGACTTGGTTGCTCGATCAAATTAAAACAAAACAGCCGCATGCTTTGTTGATTGCCGGTGATATTTTTGATGTGATCAATCCAGCCTCAAGTGCGCAAAAGCAACTGTATCAGTTTCTGGCCGATGCACATGATCTGGCGCCGCATATGCAGACTTTGATGATTGCCGGTAATCATGATTCCGGTTACCGGATTGAGCAGGTTGAACCTTTTCTGTCTAAATTCAATGCCAAAGCTGTGGGAATTGTGGGCCGAACCGCAGAAAACACCCTGAATCTGGATCGCTTGCTGATTCCGATTTATGATCAGGATAAAAATATTATCGCCTGGTGTCTGACCCTGCCCTATTTACGCAGTGCCGAAATTACCGGGCTGAATGAGCATACCAGCAATAGCCAGAATGCGATTAGCTATCTGCATCAACAACTGATTGCCGAAGCCAAGGCCCGTAAACAGCCGCATCAAGCCCTGATTTTAATGTCGCATGCACATATGCAAGGTGGCGAAACTTCCGACTCGGAACGGCCAATTATTGTCGGTAATGAAGAAGCGCTCTCGACGGCGCTATTTGATGACGTGATTGATTATGTCGCGCTGGGGCATTTGCATAAACCGCAAAAGGTCGGTCAGCCGCATATTCGTTATAGTGGTTCCCCAATCCCTTTGTCATTTAGTGAGATTAATTATAAGCATCAAATAGTTGAAGTCAGAATTGACCCTCAATTAGAAGATGAGGCACGTTTTCAGTTTGAAGCTTTGCTTATTCCACGCAGTGTAAGCCTGCATCGACTTCGTGGTGAACTCAATGAAATCTTTGAGCAGATTCGAACCCTTGAACATGGGGAAATTGAAGCAATTGATCAACGTGAATATATCGATATTGAATATCATACGGCAACCCCACCTCCACCCAATTTAAGACAAACTTTTGAAGATGCACTTCCGCCGAACCGCTATCGACTGGTGCGCATTTCACGTCAATATCAAGCTATTAATCTTGATGATGCACAAGCTCAGAAGATCCATTTAGAGCCGCCAACACCCAAAAGACTATTTGAACAGCTTTGGCTCAAACAGGGTTACAGCGCCGATGATTCGGTGCTGAAAGATTTCCTCAGCCTGATTATTGAGGCGGAAAAAAGTATTGATGCTAATGAAACACCATAAGGATATGCCATGAAAATTTTATCTATTCGTATAAAAAATTTGGCATCGCTTGCAGGTGAACATTTTATTGATTTTGAAAGCAATCCACTTGCCAGTGCAGGCTTAATCGCAATTGTCGGTAAAACAGGTGCCGGAAAGTCCACGATTCTGGATGCAATGTGTTTGGCACTGTTCAATCGTGTACCTCGTTTAAAAGATAGCGATGGCAAACTGACTGATATCGATGGTTCTGAACTTCTCACCAATTCCCCATTGACTGTTTTGCGTCGCGGTACAGGCATTGGTTTTGCCGAACTGAGTTTTGTTGCACAAGATCAAAAAGTATATTCAGCTCGCTGGGAAATTAAACGTGCACGTGAAAATCCCACAGGCAAATTGCAAAGTGTGCAACGTTCACTGAAATGTCTGAGTGATGGCAATATTCTTGCCGATAAAGCCAAAGCGGTAGAAGCTAAAATTCTACAAATTACTCAGCTGAGTTTTGAGCAATTTACCCGTGCCGTTTTATTGGCTCAATCTGAAGTGACCGCATTTTTAAAATCACGGGATACTGAACGTGGTGAACTGCTCGAATATCTGACCAACTCCAGTATTTTTGGCAAAATTGGTCAATTGGCATATGAAAAAACCAAGGAAATCGCCAATCAGCGCAAAGCTTTAGAAGTCAGACTCGGTGATATTGAAACTTTGTCGGAAGAAGATTTAGCGACTGTAAGCGATCAATTCAATACAATCTGTACTGAATACAAAAAATTAGAACAAGAAAAATCGGCACTCGAAAAAAACCAGCGATGGTTTGAGCAAAAGCAAAAGCTGGAAAATGATGTTCAGCAACGACAGCGTCAGCATGTGGAGCAACAACAAAAATTTGATTTACTGAATACAGAACGTGGCCGTCTAAAACAACTCGAAGTTTTTGCATCCATCCGTCCAAGTATGATCCAGCAAGAAAAAACACAAACAGAATTAGCTCGGTTAAAATCTCAAATTCAAAGTACTGAACTACAGTTTCATACCATTCAGCAAGTTTTTGAGCAAAAACAGACTGCATTTAAACAGATTGATGAACAACTCAAAGCGCTACAGCATTTTGAACACACCCATCAGCACCGTATTGACCAAGTCCGTCACTGTATTCAAGAACGTGAATTCATTGGTAAACAGTTTGTTAAAGCAAAATTTGTATTGGACGAGTTTCAAAAAGAGTTACAGCCCTTAATCCTTGTACAAACTCAGCTACACAAGGAATTAGCGCAATTCAAGTCAGATCAGCAAAAACAAACCGAACAGTTGAATCAAACGATGCAACTAAGCAGTTTAGATGATGGACTTTCCGCGCATCTCACACAGTTACAACGATTTATTCAGCATTACCAAAGTTTTGAAAAACAATATGGCGATATTGCTTCTGCTAGAACTGATTTAAGTCAGAAAAAGCAGCAATTGGAATCACTACAACAACAGTATGGCGATGACCAAAAAATTGATCACCAACTATTAGAACTTCGCCGCGATCAGGCAAAAAATCTAGAGCAACAACATCAATTTAGTTTAATTCAAAATCAATTTAAACAATGGCTACAACAACGCTCTGAACAGCATCAACTGCAAACAACGTGCAATGCGCTCGCACAGCAGAGTGCCCAAAGTAAAATTCAAGTTGATTTGCAAGAACAGCAATACCAAACCCATAAACTTGAACGTGAAAACTTACAACGCATGCTGCAACAACAGCGCTTATTACATGCTGAAAATATTGAGAAATTACGCGAGCAATTGATTGAGGGAGAAGCATGTTTAGTCTGTGGTAGTGTACATCATCCATTTAAAACTGACCTTTCTGCACTATCGAGTGAACTCGTCAATTTGCAAGAGCAACAAGAGCAGCAAGCGATTCAAATCGAACAAGACAGTTTTAATGCTTGGCAAAAGATTCAGCAATTACACACACAGCAAACAGCATCTTTGAGCGAGCAGCAAAAACGTCTCGATGATTTAAATATTCAACATAAACAGCATGAACAGGCACTTTATCAAAGCTTCAAAAATGCCAAAATTCAAATAGACTTAACCCAAAAATCTGAACAGATTGAACAACAACTGCTTCAAGTCAATCAAATCCTGCAACAAGAAAAAATAACACTTGAGGAAAATATCAAACAACTCGATGAGGTTGAAAAAATACAACGGAATTTAACCCAAAATATTCAGCAGATATCACAACAACTGTCGATCGTTCAACAAGCTGAACAGAATATTCAATACCTTCTAGACCTGCTCACTGCTGAGCAACGAAATGCTTGGCATAAGCAAACCTTAACTGTTGCACAACACATTGCACAACAATTGCATGAGCGTCAGCATCTGTTGCAGAAGCTTGAGACTTTAAATCAGCAACTGAATGAGAAAGCTCAACTACTCGCTCAAAAAAATAACGAGATTCAAGCCAAAAATAATCAGATTGAACTCGCTGAAAAAGATAAAGTTGAATTTGAGCGTCAAGGACAAGAGAACAAGGAACTTGCCGTTCAGCTTATTTTTGAGATGACGCAAACTTCGGTCGATAAACCACATGAATGGCTGACTCAACACGATGAACAGCGTAAAAATTTACAGCTGCAACATCAGAAAATACAACAAAGTTTCGAAACAGCTCGTCAACAATTTGATAGCCAACAACGGCAGCTTGATCAACTCAGAATTCAGTTGGCTCAACTTGAAACACAGCATCATGCTTGTGTTTTAGAAATCGAACACTGGTTAAATCAAAATTTAGATTTTAATCATGCTTTGATTTCACAATTAAGCCTCATTTCAACTGAAGAAACTCAAAAACTACGTCAACATATTAAAGATATCGAACATGCCTTGGTCGATGCAGCATCCGCCCTGAAAACCACACAACATCTGCTCGCACAACATTTACAAACTCAACCTGAAGTACAAATCTTACAGATTGAGCGTGCCATTGAACTGAACCTTAAAGCTTTAGCAGAGCGACAAGAACAGCGTGACCAACTTAAGACCAAGTTAGATGTTCACTACTCGAACCTAGATAAGCAAAAACAATTTGCTGAACAAATTCAGCAAATTCAAACTGAAGAATATCGCTGGAATAAAATTTCCAGTCTTATGGGGGATGCCACAGGCAAAAAATTCCGTGATTATGCGCAGCAATATAACCTTGATATTTTGCTTGAATTTGCCAATCAGCAACTCGCGATGCTGTCTCAGCGTTACACCTTAAAACGTTTAGACAACTCACTCAGTCTTGCCATTATTGACCATGATATGGATGGTGAAACCCGTTCTGTTTCATCACTTTCTGGGGGTGAGTCATTCTTGACCGCCCTTGCCTTGTCTTTAGCAATTGCCAATATGGCTTCAGGCTCCATGAAAATAGAATCCCTTTTTATCGATGAAGGTTTTGGCACCCTTGATGCATCTTCATTACATATGGTGATGAATGCACTTGATCAGTTACAAAGTCAGGGACGTAAAGTGGTCGTAATCTCACATATTCAGGAAATGCATGAACGGATTCCAGTACAGATCCAGGTCAAGCCCGTTGGTGCAGGCGCCAGTACCATTCAGATTATAGGTTAGCGATGATTCACCCTGCCCCGAACACGCTCTCGCCCTATTTCAGCTTACAGCTTGAGAGCCTACGGGGTATCAGTGCCATTGTGGTGCTGTTCAGTCACTGCTTTCAGGCATTTATTGCGCCTTTCGATACCAGCATTTATTCATGGATACGCCTGCTTGGGCAGGCTGCAGTCATGATTTTCTTTGCCTTAAGTGGCTATCTGATCGGCTATTCGATTCAGCACAACATTCATCAGCATGGTCAGTTCAATCTGCACCGTTATGCCCGACAGCGTTGCAGCAGAATTTTACCACCCTTTCTGTTTGCCATGGGGTTGACGCTGCTTTTATATCTGCTTGCTCCACTATTATTTGCCAGTCATACTCATGCTTTTCAACACAGTTTTGGCATGATGATCCGGACTGACTATAGTGTAGACATGATGGAATTTATTGGTTCGCTGCTATTTTTGAATGGCTTTGTAACACCAACGGTTTCAGCCAATGCTGCGCTCTGGAGCCTGAGCTATGAAGTGTGGTTTTATGTGCTGGCCGGATTCCTACCTTTTTTAAAAAATTCGGAAATCGCCAAAATCGGATTTTTTATAGTTCTGGCTATACTGTCATTACTGAACATCCAGTTTTTTATTTATTTTCTGGTCTGGCTTAGTGCCTTTGCCTGTTCATTTCAATATATCCAGCTACGTTTTTTAAACCGCTTACAATCGGTCAAATTAGCCCTATTCGGCTTGGCATTTCTAATTGCCTGTTTTGATGCTTACCAGTTTCAGATGATCGATGAAACCCAGCAATACCGCGCTGCGAATTTCACCCCTTTTAATTTCTGTGTGGGTCTGGCCTTTAGCTGCTGGCTGGTACAGCTCCAGTATCAACGCAGTCACTACCATCCGGTCTGGGTTCAATCCGCAGACTTTTCCTATACCTTGTATGTCACCCATTTCCCCTTACTTTTATTTATTTTGGGCTGTATTCCGGCAACTTTAGGCTATGGTCTGGGTGGAGCAGTTTTAGCCTTGCTTACGAGCATGTTCGGCATAATAGTCTTTGCCTGGCTGATGGCTAAATGGCTCGAACCAGCCAGAAAAAAAGCGTTATCCAATACCCTGCGATAACGTTTTGCTGCAAAAAACTGACATTAGTAGTTTATACATCTTTTTTAGGCCGTGCACCAAATAGGGCTGTGCCAACACGAACCATGGTAGAACCCGCAGCAATCGCTTCGGTCATATCCGCAGACATGCCCATACTTAAAGTATCCCAATCTTCAGGATGTGCATGCTGAACTTTGACTGCATCAAATAAAACTTTGGCATCAGCAAAGGCTTGAGGATTATTCGGTGCTGGAATCACCATCAGGCCACGTAAACGCACATTCGGCAGTTGGCTGATCTGTGCCACCAAATCTGCAACCTCATCTGGACAGCAACCATCTTTGGTATCCTGACCATCAATATTCACCTGAATACAGATATTCAGTGCAGGCTGATCATCTCCACGTTGATTTGATAAACGCTCGGCGATAATCAGACGATCCACCCCATGCACCCAAGCAAAATTTTCTGCCAGATGCTTCGTTTTGTTACGCTGCACATGTCCAATAAAATGCCATTCAATGTCCAGCTCTTTCAGTGCCGTGATTTTTTCCAGTGCTTCCTGCAAATAGTTTTCACCAAAAGCACGTTGCCCTGCCTGATACATCTCTGCCAGCACGCTACTCGGCTGGGTCTTGGAAACGGCAAGCAGTTGCACCGCATCTGCTTCGCGGCCGGCCTGAATACAGGCAGTTTCAATTTGCACTAAGACCTGATTTCGTGACTGTTGCAACATATTCATTGATGGGGTTCTCATTTCATTCATCTTTTTTTCCCTTGCCCATGAACTAAGTGTTGGTTAAGCTGTGGGAAAGCCTTATTATTCTATCAAAATAATTAACATTTTAATGAACTCGGGGACCTTATGGATATCACAGAATTGTTGGCATTTTCTGCTAAAAATGGTGCGTCGGATTTACACTTGTCTGCGGGCTTACCGCCAATGATTCGTGTCGATGGGGAAGTTCGTCGCATCAACCTGCCAGCATTAGAACACAAAGAAGTGCATAAACTCGTTTATGACATCATGAACGATAAACAGCGCCGTGATTTTGAAGAAAATCTGGAAACTGACTTTTCTTTTGAAGTGCCTGGCGTGGCACGTTTCCGTGTCAACGCATTTAACCAGAACCGCGGTGCCGGTGCGGTATTCCGTACCATTCCCTCTAAAGTACTGACGCTTGAAGATCTGGGCATGGGACAGATTTTTAAGGATATCTGTGAATATCCACGTGGTCTGGTCCTCGTCACAGGTCCTACCGGTTCGGGTAAATCAACTACCTTGGCGGCGATGCTGGACTATATTAATGACAACCGCTATGACCATATTCTGACCGTCGAAGACCCAATCGAATTTGTGCATCAGTCCAAAAAATGTCTGATTAACCAGCGTGAAGTACATCGTGATACCCATGGCTTTAATGAAGCATTACGTTCTGCATTACGTGAAGACCCGGATATTATTCTGGTCGGTGAGATGCGTGACCTTGAAACCATTCGTCTGGCTTTAACTGCGGCAGAAACGGGTCACCTTGTTTTCGGCACCCTGCATACCACCTCAGCGGCCAAAACCATTGACCGTGTGATCGACGTATTCCCTGCTGAAGAAAAAGACATGGTACGTGCCATGTTGTCTGAATCCCTACAAGCCGTAGTTTCACAGGCTCTGCTGAAGAAAAATGGCGGTGGGCGTGTGGCGGCGCATGAAATCATGATTGGTATTCCGGCGATTCGTAACCTAATTCGTGAAAACAAAGTCGCACAAATGTACTCAGCAATTCAGACCGGTGCCAACTATGGCATGACCACACTGGACCAGACCCTGAAAACACTGGTGTCCAAAGGTTTGATCAGCCCGCAAGTTGCACGTACTGCAGCCAAACAGCCAGAAGCATTTTTATAAGAAAATTGAATTGTATTGGGGTTTATATACATGGATTTTAACGGCTTACTCGATTATATGGTGGAGAAAAAAGCATCGGATCTGTTCATTACTGCCGATGTCGAACCATCCATCAAGATTAATGGTCAGATTTTACCGATTGGCTCAGTAAAATTACCGGGTGCGGCAGTAGGACAACTGCTCAATTCCATCATGACCGAAAAGCAGCGTAAAGAATTTGCTGACAGTCGTGAATGTAACTTTGCCATCAGCACACCGGATAAAAGTGCCCGCTTCCGTGTCAGTGCCTTTCAGCAACGAGATCAACCGGGGATGGTGCTGCGTCGGATTGAAACTGTTATTCCCACGATGGATGAACTCAAGTTACCGCCGATTCTAAAAGAACTGGCGATGACCAAACGTGGCATCATTATTTTTGTCGGGGCAACGGGTACCGGTAAATCAACCTCGCTGGCGTCTTTGGTCGGTTATCGTAATGAAAATTCCAAAGGTCATATCATTACCATTGAAGATCCGATCGAATTTATTCACCAGCATAAGGGCTGTATTATCACCCAGCGTGAAGTCGGCATCGATACTGATTCATTTGAAATTGCCCTGAAAAATACCCTGCGTCAGGCACCAGACGTGATTCTGATCGGTGAGATCCGTTCACGTGAAACCATGGATTATGCGATTGCCTTTGCCGAAACCGGTCATCTGGTCTTTGCTACCCTGCACGCCAACAACGCCAACCAAGCGATTGACCGGATTATCCATTTCTTCGAAGCAGACCGACATAATCAGCTGTTCATGGACTTGTCCCTGAACATGAAAGCCATTGTGGCACAGCAACTGATTCCAACCATCGATGGTAATGGTCGCCGTGCAGCGATTGAGATTCTGATTAACTCACCACTGATTGCCGACTTGATTCGTAAAGGTGATGTGCATGAGATCAAGGATCTGATGAAGCGTTCCCGTGAACTGGGCATGCAGACCTTCGATCAGGCGCTGTATGATCTGTATAAAGCCAAACAGATCAGCTATAAAGATGCACTGAAACATGCAGATTCACCAAACGACCTGCGTCTGCAAATCAAGCTGTCAGAAGAAGGTGGTAGTCACTTATTACGTGCGCATTCCAACATTACCTTTGATGGTCAGTCCTGATCATCTTGAAGGCATAAAAAAACAGGCTTCCCATGAAGCCTGTTTTTTGTTTGAACCAGCGCTCAAATTATTTTTTACGGAAAACTTCCTGACAGGCAGGCGCATCGCAGTAGCCATACAGATTCAGTGAGTGACCGGTTAATTCAAAACCAAATTTTTCAGCAACGTCATGCTGCTCTTTTTCAATCGTGTCATTAATAAATTCAACAACTTTGCTGCAATTTAAACATACTAGGTGATCGTGGTGATCTTCCTGCATAATTTCAAAAACTGAATGATTATTTTCAAAATTATGACGTTCGATGATGCCCGCTGCTTCAAACTGCGTTAACACACGATACACAGTTGCTAAACCTACATCTTCGCCCTGATCGAGTAAAGTCTTGTAAATATCTTCCGCACTTAAATGATGTTGTTTTGAATTTTCTAGTAATTCTAATATTTTAATTCGTGGAAGGGTAACTTTCAGCCCAGCTTTTCGTAAATCTTGGTTTGAAATAGTCATGTAAAAAGGTCTCTCAACAAAATCAAAGTTGGAATATGCAACAAAGTTTAGATGCAGTATGATCTATCCTTGGATCAAATGCATCATAATTAATTTGGGATAGTTTAGCAAAATGCAAAAAATCATGTTGACGTTATTCGTCACTTCATTGCTCGTCGGCTGTTCGACATTAGGTGTTTATAAAGTAGATATTCCACAAGGAACCCCTTTAACCCAAGCACAAGCCGCTAAAATTCAGGTAGGAATGAGCCATCAACAGGTGCGTTTCTTACTGGGCAGTCCAACAGTAAGCGATCCACTGAATCCTTTACGTTGGGACTACATCTATAACTATACCCCAGGAACCTACGCTAAAAAAGCCAAGATCCCGGCAGCCCAAGGCCAGCATTTGAAAATCTACTTTAACCAGTCTGGTATCGTAGAACGTGTTGAAGGTCTGGAGACGATTCCAGAATCTCAACCCGGCTTACCAGGATCAAAAGAAGCAATTTTAAATGCTCCTCCACTATAGTCGGTTTCTCATGAAAAAGCCCCTGAATCATCAGGGGCTTTTTTGATTAAGCTGATTGATTGAGCAGATCATTGAGGCTACTGCTCATTCAAGCCGCTTTCTATTCGGAAGACGGTTTCAGCTTTCTTAAAAGATTGCCTCTGGCATAACGACCCACCGGATTTTTTTCGGCACGTCTACGTCGAATATCCTTAGGATTGATGGTCAGTGCTCGGTAAATTTCCACCCGATCCCCTGCTGCCAATAGCTGCTGATGATCTTGCAAACGCACGCCAAAAATGCCCAGAGATAACGGTTCAGGTAATGCGACCTGCTCACGGATTCCACTTTGCTCAATCGCGTCCAGTGCCGTCATGCTGGGCTGAAATGGCACGGCTAGATGAAATTGTTTTTCTGGCGTCACATACGCCACCCAGATCATCGCCTCACTCATCAGACGAATTGTCCTAAGACAGCGACTATCGCCAGAATAATCCCGACAGGTAACACCACACGTACTGCAATACGCCAGATGTTATAAAACGCTTCAGAGCTGAAATTCATTGATTTACGCAAATGACTGATCTTCATGATCCAGCCGGCAAATAATGCATAGATCAAACAAATCAATAAGCCCCAGACTAACAAGACCACATTGAAAATTGGGCTTAGATTTGGAATAGCCCAGATCAGCGTGACCGCCGCCACAATTGCCCATTGAATCGCAGGATGCAGTTGGCGTTGCTGTAACTGTTCACGTGCCATTTGCAGAATTAATGCGGCAGCTGCCACCATCGCTGCGACCAGAGTAAATGCAGGGATTTGCGCTTGTACAGCAAAGAAAGCAAATGCAATGACAGCAACTAACTGCGCAATCCAGATCGGCAATACTGTCTTGCTGGCGACATCCTGTTGTTGTACAGCGCTCAGGCTAGACTGCCAGTACAAGCCCATGCCCAGACCACTTGCCACCAGCGCTAATACGGTGGCATTGCCCCATTCCGAGAATTCGACTGGTGTGACTTGCCATGCAGGTAGCGCCGTTCCCATCACATTGGCTAGAACCAGAGACGCCAGTACGCCAATCGTGGTAACAGCCAATAAAATTTGACGCGGTAGCAGTGACAGGGCCAACGCTACTATTGCCAATCCGATCAATAGAAGATTCGGTGCAAGATCAATTGCAGCAACCGCCAGAACATTGCTGGCATTGTTCAGCATGGCACCGGCCAAAAACGGAATAAAAATCACACTTAACCAGCCAACAATACGCCATTTCTGTGACGCATCCGCTTCACGGGTCAGCGTCGACAGCGCCTGTAATGGCGTTGTTTTGGAGCGCTTGGCCAAAGCAATTTCCAAGTAGCAGACTGGAAGCGCCAGAATCAGCATGGTGGCTAACCAGAGCATCCAGAAATCCAGCTGACGATCAATCTGTATACCGGTTATCGGTGCGAGCGTCGCGATGATAATAAACGATAAACAGAAAGCCATCAGCGGCGATAACCATTTTGACATAGCATTGTCCTGCATGATGCATTCCTATAAAAATCTAGCGCTATTTTGCCTTGTGAAGCGGTGAAAATCAAAAACAAAAAGCAAACCACCATGACAGTGATTTGCTGCGCAAAAATTATAATTAGATTTTAATTTTTGTTATCTCGTTACGTCTTTTATTATGAGAAGAAACGAGCGAACCAGTTTTTACCTGTTTTCTTTTCTTTTTCCTTGATGATCCCCATCATATTTTCTTTCACGGCACCGACATAATCGGCATCATCGTGCTGAATATGGTTAATCAACCATTTCGATAATACTTCGTGCAGTTCATGTTCAATCGACTGCCCCAGTTCAAAACGGTCACGATAAGACTCGATTTTTTTAATAAACAGGTCATGCACACGTTTATGCGGTACCCGGTATTTATAGCCGGCTTCTTCCTGAAGAGATTCCTCAAAGGTAAAATGCGACTGGGTATAATCAATAATATTGTCAAGAATCTGTTTAATACGGGCACGTTCGGTATTTGCATCGATTCCATCAATTTCGTTGATATAATCGAGAATTCGTTTGTGCTGATCGTCAATCACATCGATACCAGTATTATAATCTGGGACCCATTTCATTTTCATTACGACCACCTATAAATATTAAGGACTTATAACGTGAAAATGAGCATATAGCGTATTGATTGAAATAAAAATGAAGCAAATTAGTCGGCTTTCCGCCTAAATCCGGCTTTTTCACTTTAAGTTTTTGTTATATATAATTAAAAATAATTTATCCTGAGTAAAAGGCTAAGATATTAATTAACCAAAAAATGTAATAAACCTTTATTTATTCTTAGATTTTTTCCTATTTAAAATATAAAAAAACGGAGTTTAAACTCCGTCTTTAATCGCGTTTTAATATTGATCAGCTCGCATGAAACGTTTTAAGGAAGGATCAAGACGTTCACGTTCCAGACGTTCAACATGCGTCAACTGAGAACGTACTTTCGCCCCATGCTGAAACAGGATCATTTCACCGGGCTGGAAGGCAGTCCATTCTTCATTCTGGGTCAATGGTTCAGTGGTAATCACTGCGACGCGATCTTCAGGGGTCGTGACCTGACTAAAGTCCACTTCGACATCAATATCAATCAGCTGAGCCGGTCTAAACGGGTATTCACGTACCAGCCAGTGGAGTTTGGTAATCGCATAGCTAAACAGCGCCTGACCATTCGACAGGCAGAAATTAAAGGTACCATGTTCCGCGATTTCAGGTGAAATTTCGGCCAGCAGATCAAAAACCTGATCCAGTTTTGGTTCATGATAGCCAAAACGTTTCACCAGTTGATCCAGCAGGTAACAGAAGGCACGCTCACTGTCGGTATTTCCGACTGGGGTAAAGCGCCCTGACAGTTCGGGAAAATAATCATGCAAATCGCCATTATGGGCAAAAATCCACTGCCGCCCCCAAAGTTCACGGCTAAAAGGATGGGAATTTTCCAGATTGATTTTGCCTTGAGTGGCTTTACGGATATGGGCAATCACATTACGGGATTTGATTGGATAATTACGTACCAGTTCAGCAATCGGCGATTCAACCGCGGACTGGTTATCGACGAACAGACGGCAGGCTTTATCTTCAAAGAAAGCAATCCCGAAACCATCCGCATGATCAGAGGTAATGCCCGCCCGTTGGGAAAATCCGCGGAAGGAAAAAGTAATATCCGTCGGGGTGGCACAATTCATTCCGAGCAGTTGGCACATGGTTTGATTTCAGCTCTTTATTTCACTTAGAAGCTTATTGTGCATGACTGTTCCTGTCATTTCAAATAGCTGGCTATAAGAAATCCAAATAAAAAAGAGCCTGCATAGAGACTCTTTTTGGCAAAAAATGGCTTATGAACGATGCGGATTGGCACGGTTGGTAATTAAGGTGCCAACACCATGATCGGTAAAAATTTCCAGCAAACTTGCATGCGGTACACGACCATCGACGATATGCGCACTCACGACACCGCCTTTTACCGCATCCAGAGCACAGCCTACTTTCGGAATCATGCCGCCATAAATCACGCCGGTTTCAATTAAACGATCGACTTCTTGAGTGGTCAAACCAGTTAACAGATTTTTATTTTCATCCAGCACACCTGTGATATTGGTGAGCAAAATCAGTTTTTCTGCACCTAAGGCTTCAGCGACTTTACCAGCAACCAGATCGGCATTGATATTATAGGTATTGCCTTCTTCATCGACACCTAACGGGGCAATGACTGGAATAAAGTCACTATTGGTGAACATTTCTAGAACATCGGTTTTCACGCCGACCACTTCACCGACCAGACCCAAATCAATTTGCTGAACTGAACCATCTTCAGCCACTTTTTCCATCAACAGTTTTTGCGCGCGAATCAGATTACCGTCTTTACCGGTAAGACCAATCGCACGACCACCATGCTGGTTAATCAGGTTCACGATAGATTTGTTAACGCTACCGCCAAGTACCATCTCGACTACTTCCATGGTCGCAGGATCAGTCACGCGCATGCCGTCAATACGGTCTGATTCGCGGCCCAGCTGTTTCAGCATGGAATCGACTTGCGGGCCACCACCATGTACCACGATCGGATTAATACCGACTGTTTTTAATAATACGATATCACGTGCAAATGAACTTTCCAGCTCAGGATCGGTCATCGCGTTACCGCCGTATTTTACCACCAGGGTTTTACCCGCAAAGCGTTGAATATACGGCAAAGCTTCTGTCAAAATCTGTGCTTTGTCGATGCCTGTTTGTTGATTTGGCATTCGCCTCTCCTTATTGAGCATCTAAAATGTCTTGAGCGATCTCTGGATAACGGTCACGCAACATGGCTACAAACAGATGACGAATTTCATTTAGACCTTGGGCATTATTGGCATCAAAGCGCACTGTGAAATACTCACCTGTATTGGATGCTCGAATGATGCCAAAACCATCCTCAAAATCAAGACGTATCCCATCAATTTTACTGATTTGCGCATTAATTCTTGCGGATTGTTGTTCAACGAAGTTTAAAAGCTCAACAGGACGTACTTGACGCGTTGAAATATAAAGATCTTCAGTACCATGTCGTTTTGGATAAGCCGCCAAGGCCTGCGCGAGAGTTTGCCCCGTTTGGTCGAGATATTCCATGACTCTGAGCGCTGCATAGAGTCCATCATCATAGCCCCAGCCGCGACCATCATTAAAGACATAATGTCCGGCATATTCCCCACCAAAAATCGCCTGATGCTGAGACTGGTTCAGATAAGTTCTGAGAAATGAACTGCCGGTACGAATCATCACCGGTTCCCCGCCCAGACGTTGCACTGTATCGCGAACCAGAGTTGAACATTTCACATCATAAACAAATTGGCGTGGTGCTGAATCGCTTAGGCAAATTTCAGCAAACAGGCACAATAACTGATCGGCTGTAATAATCTGACCATGTTCATCAATCAGAACCAAGCGATCGCCATCACCGTCCAAGGCAATACCGAGATCAGCCTGCTGTTGCATGACGGTTTGACGTAAAGTCTCAAGATGTTTGTCTTGCGAAGGATCCGGCGCATGATCCGGAAAATGTCCATTCGCCTCACAACGTAAAGCAATCACTTCACAGCCCATTTTTCTGAGTACCAAGTCAGCACAACGTCCGGCTGAGCCATGCAGACCATCCAGAATCACTTTAAATGAGCGCTTTAATTGAATATCTTCTAATATTCCCTGCTGATACTGCATGCAAAACTCTGGAATAATCTGATGCGGCAGTTCAGCTAAAGTAATTAGCTGGCTATCGCAATGTGACTTTGCCAGTTGGGCCACCTGTTGAATCATCTCAGGACAAGGTGGTTCACCATCAATAATCCATTTAATACCATTATCTTCTTTAGGATTATGACTGGCAGTGACCATAATGCCATTGCCATCAAACTGGCGTGCGGTGAAATATAGCATTGGGCTGGAACAACAACCTACAATAGTGGCTTCCAGCGAATAGTCTTTAAAAATACGGGCAATGATGTCGGCAAAAGCCGGACTACTGATGCGTGCATCATAACCAATGGCGACACGTGTCTGTCCCGCAGCCTGATACTGCTGGGCTAAACCGTGGGCAATTGCATCAATGATCCCGGCACCTAATAGACTGACTTTACCGCGTATGTCATAGGCACGAAAGATATGCATGGGGAATGGATGATTCATAGATCCCATAAAACTGTCTTTTCACTATTCGTTAAAATAAGGAGATTTAAAATGATGATTTCATCATAATGACTTTAAACATTTGTTTTTGTTTTAAGACTCGCTATTTTTAAACGATTTCAATGTAACAATCAATTATAAAAATATAATCTACAACTTTAGAATTATAGGGTTCTTGTAATTAAACAATGATTATTTAATTATATTTATTTTGAGTTTCATCTGATTAGATATTTGATAACTACATAAATTTTAGATTTAAATAACTCTACTTGGCTAGAAAATAAGGTTTTATTTTTAAATATATTTCAACCCACTCATTCTTTTAATATTTAATCTAATCAACTAAAAATGGCTTACATCCAGTTAATGAATGTAGGCCACGATTAAAACTTAGTTTTTACCCGTATGACCAAAACCGCCAGCACCGCGTTCAGTCGCTTCGAATTCATTCACTAGATCGAATTCAGCCTGCACCACAGGAACCAAGACATACTGCGCCAAACGCTCACCTGGCTCTAAGCTGAATGCCGTCTGGCTACGGTTCCAAACGGATACCATCAATTCACCCTGATAATCAGAATCAATTAAACCTACCAGGTTACCCAACACGATCCCATGTTTATGGCCCAAACCCGAACGTGGCAAGATCAGACCAGCAAATGCAGGATCTTCAATATAGATTGCTAAACCAGTTTTTACCAAAACCGTTTGGCCTGGTTCAATGATTGTGGTTTCTGCAACACACGCACGCAAATCCAGCCCCGCTGAACCTGTCGTAGCATAAGTCGGTAATGGCCATTCCTGACCAAGACGCGAGTCAAGGACTTTCACCTGAACTTTCATGTATTCATTCCTGTTGTTTCATTTAAAATAAGAGCAAGCCTTGCGCCTTATCGTTTGATAAGATTACGCAAATTATCCAGATAATGTTGGGCTTGTAATTTCGGATCGATGTTGCCTGCCAGCTTTTTCTTACGACCTAACCATTCCAGCTCATCTTCTGGTAATTCATCCAGGAAACGGCTTGGGGTCATTTGCTTCATCTGCCCGCCCGCCTTGCGTTGTTCTGCCAGAGTAATGGTCAGTCCCTGACGTGCACGGGTAATCCCCACATACATCAGACGGCGTTCTTCTTCGACGGTTTCCGCAGCGATCGAGTTTTTATGCGGCAGAATTTCTTCTTCCAGCCCAATCAGATACACATAAGGAAACTCAAGACCTTTGGATGCATGTAAAGTCAGTAAGTTGACTTTATCGGTGTCTTCTTCTTCTTGTTGCTGCTCCAGCATATCCAGCAGCACCATTTTACGAATTACACTTTCAATATTCTTTTCATCAACATCCTCAGCGCGGTTAATCAGGCTTTGAATGCTGCTGTAGAGCACTTCGATATTGTCGAGCTTGGTTTTTTCCTGCGCTGGCGTGGCTGCAGTTTCCTTGATGTAATCGATATAACCGGCTTCAATCATCATCTGGCGGATGATCGGCACTGGTTCATCATCATCCAGTAAATTGCGGGTAAAGCCCTCAATAAAATCGGCAAACTCGGCCAATTGGGTCGTGGCCTTTTTCGGAATCGCCATGGTCAGGCGCTGATCCGCTGCCGCAGCCAGAAGCGACAGATTATTTTCCTGAGCAAATAAGCCGAGCTTTTCCAGCGTTACCGGACCAATCGCCCGTTTTGGCGTATTGATAATTCGCAGGAATGCACTGTCATCTTCAGGGTTAATGATCAGACGTAAATAACTCATCATGTCCTTGATTTCGGCACGCGCGAAGAAGGACTGTCCGCCAGATAATTTATACGGAATCTGCATCTGACGTAGATGGGTTTCTAAAATACGCGCCTGGAAATTGCCACGGTACAACACCGCATAATCTTTCCAGCTTTTACCATTCATCAGCTTATGCGTGATCAGGTCTTTAACCACGCGCTCTGCTTCATCATCATCATTTCGGCAGGTAATCACACGGATCACTTCACCATGGCCTTTGTCTGACCAGAGCTTTTTATCAAAAATATGCGGATTATTACCAATCACGGTGTTGGCTGCTTTGAGAATACGACTGGTCGAACGATAGTTCTGTTCCAGTTTAATCACTTTTAAATTAGGAAAATCCTGCTGCAGCAAGGCCATATTTTCCGGTTTAGCACCACGCCAGGCATAAATCGACTGGTCATCATCGCCTACGGCGGTGAACTGTCCCATCACGCCAACCAGTAATTTCACCAGAATATACTGCGCCGTATTGGTATCCTGATATTCATCGACCAGCAAATAACGCACGCGATTTTGCCATTTGTCACGAACTTCGGCATTTTCCTGCAGCAAGCGCGTTGGCATCACAATCAGGTCATCAAAATCCACGGCGTTATAGGCACGCAAATTACGTTCATATAATTGATATAAATGCGCAAACTGCACATCTTCGGCAGTTTCACAGGTGGTATGGGCCTGCTCGGGTGGAATCAGATCATTTTTCCAGTCCGAGATCATTTTCATGGCTTTGGCAATCAGTTCTTTGCTTTCTGCACCGGATAAATTGTCACGCTGCATCAGATCCATCAAAATGCGTTTACAGTCGTCAGCATCCAGAATCGAGAAATTATTTTTCAGTGGGGTATGTTTCAACTCTAGGCGCAGCATATTCAGGCCAAAAGTATGGAAAGTCGAAACTGAAACCCCTTTACTTTCTTCACGCGTCAATAATTTACTGACACGCTCTTTCATCTCACGTGCTGCTTTGTTGGTAAAGGTCATTGCGGTAATACGATGTGCAGGAATCCCGCAATGCTTGACAAGATATGCGATTTTTCGCGTGATGACTGAAGTCTTGCCTGAACCCGCTCCTGCAAGTACTAACAAGGGCCCTTGAGTGTATTTCATGGCTTCAAGTTGCTTGTCATTTAACTGACTGGCGAGTGACATAGGGCTTCCTCTTCTAGATTCGGCTCCGATTATAGTCATCTCTGCCCCAGTTGCCTAATTTAAAATACAATTAAACCGGTCAATTTACAGGTATAAAAAAACCACCCGAAGGTGGTTTTTTTAGCGTTCAAGAATTATTGAACTGCATATACCGCGATTTCTACACGACGGTTTTGTTCTTTACCTGCGGCAGTTGTGTTGTCTGCGATTGGGTTCGCTGAACCTAAACCTTGTGCGTTAATACGTGTACGTGAAACACCTTGGCCGGCCAAGTAAGTCGCTACAGAGTTTGCGCGTGCTTGAGACAATGGCAAGTTAATTGAGTCATTACCAGTGCTGTCTGTATAACCAGTCACAAGAATACCGCTCTTGTTATCTTCAGTTAATACTTGCGCTACTTTGTTCAAAGTGCCATAAAAGTTTGGTTTGATATTTGACTTGTTCGTGTCAAATGTAATGCTGCCCGGCATCACAAGGTTAATCGAACCATCTGCATTACGGTTAACGTCTACGCCCGTACCCGCTGTTGCTTGACGTAATTTTTTCTCTTTGTTATCAAGATACACACCCGCTGCACCACCAACAACAGCACCAATCGCTGCTGCACGGTTATTTTGACGGCTGGTATTCGCATTGCCTTTAGAAACACCGTAACCTGCTGCAGCACCAATTAAAGTACCTAGAGCAGCTTTATCATATTCCACACCACCGATGTTATTACCAGTTGATTGACAACCTGTAAGTGCTACGGCCCCTGCTACAGCTGCTGAAATGATTAGTGCACGCATCGCATGACTCCTTGTTGTATGCTTTGTTGTTAAGCGAGATAATGATTTAAATTGAATGGGCTAACCATTGAATTTTTGTTAATAATAAATCGTTTAGTAATATTTTGTAATGTTTATATGTAACTAAAACCAAGTAGTTCGTCACAATATCTTCATAGTTTCCTGTTTAGGCTTTTTTGTTTGCCTAACTGTCTCTATATTACTCAAAATATGAAAAAATTTAAGTGATTAATCTCTGGGGACTGTTTGGATATGTCATCGAATAGCAACAAGCAACCGACTTTAAAAAAACTGGCGCGTGGCCTGACGGTCACATCCGTCATGACAGGCAGTACTTTTTTTCATGGCCCCCCGGTGCTGGCCTTGGGTTTAACCAAACTTTTTAAAAAATCCGCAAAAGTGGATGAAACCAATATCAAGATTACCAACAGCTGGTTAGGGGTCAACAACTGGCTGATTGAGCATGTGCTGAAAAACACGCAATGGCAAATCAGTGTAGATGAATCACTGGATTTGAATATGCAGGGCCGTTATTTGATGACCTGTAATCATCAAAGCTGGGTCGATACCACCGTCAACCAGTACTTCGGTCTGACCCGTATGCCCCTGACGCGCTTCTTTACTAAATGGGAACTTATTTTTATTCCTTTTGTTGGTCAGGCTTTTAAAATCTTAGGCTTCCCGATGATGAAGCGGCATAGCAAGGAACAGATTGCTAAAAATCCTGCGCTAAAATATCGGGATATGGAAGAAGCACGCAAATCTTGTGAACAGCTGATCAGTCAGCCTTTTACCCTGTTAAATTATCTGGAAGGCACGCGTTTTACCCAAGAAAAACATGATCAGCAGCAGTCTCCCTATACGCATTTACTGAAACCTAAAGCAGGTGGTCTGGCATTGGCGCTCAGTATTCTCGGCGATAAAATTGATGCGCTGGTCGACATGACCATTGTTTATCCTGACGGTATTCCGGGCTATGGTGAATTTTGGTTAGGTGAAGTGCCACGTATTGCGGTAAATTTAAGAAAAATTGATATTCCTGACTGGGTACTGGGCGGCAATTACGAAGATGATGCTGAATATCGTGCACGTTTTCAAAAATGGATTGATCAGATCTGGACTGAAAAAGCTCAGCTCATCGCACAAATGCAGCAGAACTTTGCCCAAGCCCCGGTCGGATCTGTAACCGAGTAATTATGAAGAACGACAACCCGGACATTACCTCCAGCTCCTTTAAATTTGTTCGTAAAGGAACCTGGGGCTGGAAAATTGCACTGATTTACGACATTTTCATGATGGTTTTAATCATCATCAATCTGTTCTGTCTCAGTGCCAACGCCATTTTAATGAGCGATTTTGGTCAGTGGTTGTTTGACTTCATTCGTTTACCGGAAATCTTGCAGTTTTATAAAAGTGATTTACGCCCTTGGGTCATCATTACCGAGGGCTGGTTTACCACCTTCTTGGTCTGTGAATTGCTGGCACGCTGGGTTATCGCAATTGTCCTGCGTCATCATCGACGCTGGTGGTTCTTCCCTTTTGTACACTGGTATGAAATTTTATCCATTATCCCTCAACTACGTTTCCTGCGCCTGCTGCGTGCGGTCGCGATTGGCTACAACCTGCATAGCCATGGTTATAAAGTAATTCCTAACCGCTGGTATCGCCAAGGTAACTTTTATTACAACATGCTGATGGAAGAGCTTTCTAGTCGGGTGGTACTGACTGTACTGGACGGCATCAAGCGTGAACTGACCACAAGTACATCACATAAACAGTTAATTGATGATTTGGTGGAACATCACCGTAAATTACTGGCCATTGCCTTGGCAGATATCTTGCAAGAATCTTTGGGCAAGGAATTACATTCACAACGTTCCATGATCGCTAAAAATGTAGGGCAAGTGGTCAATCAGGCGATTGAAGATACCCCAGAACTGACCCAATTATTACGTTTGATTCCAATTGTGGGCAGCCGGATTGAACAGCAAATTCAAAGTATTGGTCAACGCCTGGGAGAAAATATTACGCAAGGACTGATTGAACCATTTAGCTACACAGGTCAAAAAGAAAATCCGACTTTTACCCTAATTTCAGATAAAATCAGCCAGATTCAGATTGAACATAATCCACATATTGATAAATTGGTTGAATCGGCTGTTTTTGAAACACTTGAAGCAATCCGAAAACAGGTGAAAGTCAAACAGTGGCAACAGATTTTAGAAGAACATGAGCAAAATCAGAGCTCAATAGATAAGTAAATTTTAAAGTACAGAATCGGATCAATCGGTCCGGCTCTGTTCGCATAAAAAAATAACTGAGATCGCTAGAGAATTACTGCAATTTGTTCTAGGATTTGCACTATTTACAACATTGCTTCGACACAAAACCAGCACGTCAGAAGTATTTAAGGAAGAATTATGGCTGATATACGGATAAAAGGCAGAATGGTCAATGCGATACGCATTAGCCTAGATACCAATGATCATGATGCAATCCGCCAGCAACTTAGCCCAAAATTACAAGCAGCATTTCCACCCGGCACTTTGGCAGTCATTGAAAGTTCAGTTGAACAGGAACTCATTGCGCTGATTCAACTATTAATCAGTCTGGATGTACAGCCTATGGCTGTTACTGAAGGCTTACTTGGAGATCAGGCACGTGCCATTCAGTTCCCGGTACTGCCACCTGATCGCCAGTTAGAAGAAATTAAAGCCACCAAAGAACAGGTCGTGGAAGTTAAACCAGAACCCACAGCGGTGAATAATAATCAAGCACCTGCTGCTCCGATCGTCGCGCATATTACCTCATATCATGATGAAATCCTGCGTACCGGCCAATGTATCGTTCAGCATAATGGCGACATTATTATTAATGCCGGTATCAACAGTGGCTCAGAAGTGATTGCTTCAGGCAATATTCATGTTTATGGCAGCGCACGTGGTCGGGTCATTGCGGGTGCGGGTGGCAATACTGCAGCACGCATTTTCTGTCATAGCCTCGAAGCAGAACTGATTTCAATTGCAGGAACCTATTGTGTGGCGGATGACATTCCACCGCATGTAGTTAAAAAATCTGTGCATATTTACTTGAATGATCAACTAGAGCTTGTATTTGAAGCTCTACAATTTTAATGTATAAATAAACACCAAAAACCCCATTTTAAACAGGGGATTTGAACCATAACAGGAGTGGATTCGGTGGCGAAAATTGTTGTCGTAACGTCAGGCAAAGGTGGTGTAGGTAAAACTACAACGAGTGCATCTTTTGCAACAGGTTTAGCCCTACGCGGTCACAAAACTGTTGTTATTGATTTTGATGTAGGTTTACGTAACCTTGATTTGATTATGGGCTGTGAACGCCGTGTAGTTTATGATTTTGTGAATGTTTTAAATAACGAAGCACGATTACAACAAGCACTGATTCGCGATAAAGATATTGAAAATTTATATATTTTACCTGCATCACAAACACGTGATAAAGATGCCTTAACCGATGAAGGTGTTGCTCGTGTAATGGATGAGCTTTCGCAGGAATTTGATTATATTATCTGTGATTCACCTGCTGGTATTGAACGTGGTGCTATTTTGGCTATGTATCATGCGGATGAAGCCATCATTGTGACCAACCCTGAGATTTCTTCAGTACGTGACTCTGACCGTATCATTGGTATGCTCGACAGTAAAACTAAAAAAGTAGAACAAAACGAAGGTCGCATTCGTAAGCATCTGTGTATTACCCGTTTCAATCCGGAACGTGCCGATAAACAGGAAATGCTAACGATTGATGATATTTCTAAGGATATTTTACGTGTACCGACCTTGGGCGTTATTCCTGAGTGTCCAAGCGTTTTACAGGCATCGAATGAAGGTAAGCCAGTGATCAATTTCACTGAAGCTGCAGCAGGTCAGGCCTATGATGACCTGGTTGCGCGTTTCCTTGGTGAAGAGCGTCCTTACCGTCATATCGAGGTAAAACCTAAGGGCTGGTTAGCACGACTATTTGGAGCGTAGACATGGCAGGATTCTGGAGTAAACTTTTTAGTGGCGAGGATAAACCATCAAGCGCACGGACTGCTAAAGACCGTTTGAAGGTGATCGTTGCATCCGAACAAGGCTTGGGTCGTCGCTTGAGCCAGGACAAAATTGACCAGATGAAAACTGAAATCATGCAGGTGGTCAATCGTTATGTTCGCGGTGTCGATGAACAGCATATTCAAATGCAGGTTCGTTCTGAAGCCAATATTGAAATGCTTGAAATGAATATCAATTTACCTGAAGAACGATAATCTGATTTTTGATTGGTCAAGTAAATTGATTCAAGGCAAAATATGAGAGTGGTAGAAATAGTAGTTTAGCTATATTCCGCCCACTTGAAGCATAGCTTCAAGTCTTGCGACTAGGCAAAGCAGTGCTTTGCTAATCTAGTCTCATATTTTGCCTTTTTTCATGCCGAAAAAACTACATTAGATCAAGGAAATTGCGATGGCATTATCTCAACCAGCGACCTTTAACGAAGAATGGTCAGATGAGCGTGTATTTGCCTATTTAAATCAGCTTCCTCCTGCAGGTGTTAATGCTGATTTTCACGTGCTGTATCATGCTTTCAAGCATATGCGTCCATTCGATTATGAACGCCTGTTGACGAAATTTGTCGCTGATGGCCGTGATGTCAATGCAACCAATCCGGAAGGACAACGCATTCATGACGTGATTGCCACTTTCCCGCGTCAAAGTGCCGAGTTCCTGGATGTATTGGCAAAATTTGCCTGAGTCAAAAATACATAAAAAAGCCTGCTTTGAAAGCAGGCTTTTTTATTGAAGATACACTGAAACTAAACCAGAATTTCGCGTTTACCATTGGCACCCATACCGCTGACAATGCCGTTTTCTTCCATCTGGTCAATGATCCGCGCAGCACGATTATAGCCCAGACTGAATTTTCTCTGTAAGGATGAAGTAGAAGCCTTACGGGTTTCCAAAACAAATGCCACACACTGGTCATACAGTGCATCACGGTCTGATCCACCGTCGCCACCATCTTCAAAACCACGGCTAGATGGTTCTTCATCGAATGGTGTCAGGATCTCGTCGACATAGTTTGGTGAACCACGTTCACGCCATGCATCACAGATCCGGTTGACTTCGTCATCGGCAATAAAGGCACCATGTACACGCTCAGGTTCAATTTTACCCGGGCCGAGGAATAGCATGTCACCATGACCGAGCAAGTCTTCTGCACCACCCGCATCCAGAATGGTACGCGAATCGATCTTCGAGTTAACCCGTAATGCGACACGCGTCGGGATATTGGCCTTGATCAGACCGGTGATCACATCTACTGATGGACGCTGGGTCGCAAGCAACAGGTGAATACCGGCCGCACGTGATTTTTGTGCCAGACGGGTAATCATTTCTTCGGCTTTTTTACCGACCTGCATGATCATATCCGCGAACTCATCCGCGACAATCACAATGGAAGGCAATGGCGTTAACCGCGGTGCACGTTCACCCACAACAGAATCGCTGGCTTTCCAGGTTGGATCGATCAGGTCTTCACCATTGGCAATTGCCTCTTCCACCTTGCGGTTATAGTCGCTCAGTTTACGGATTTTCAGGAAAGACATCAGTTTATAACGACGTTCCATTTCATTGACACACCAGTTCAATGCGCTGACCGCATCTTTCATATCGGTAACTACAGGCGTCAACAAATGTGGAATATCATTATAGTTCGCCAGTTCTAGCTGCTTCGGATCGATCAGAATAAGACGCAATTCATCTGGGGTATATTTCAGCAACATCGATAGAATCATCGAGTTGACCGCCACCGATTTACCCGAACCTGTGGTCCCTGCCACCAGCATATGCGGCGCTTTCCCCAGATCAGCAATTACCGGATTACCGGAAATATCCTTACCCATTGCCATGGAGAGAATACTATTCGGATCAGTGAAAGCAGGAATGGTCAAAAGTTCGATCAAACGGACCATTTCACGGGTACTGTTCGGCACTTCGATCCCGATATACGGCTTGCCTGGAATGACTTCAACCACACGCACCGATGCCATCGACATCGAACGTGCCAGATCTCGGGAAATATTGGTCACTTTAGAAGCTTTCACCCCTGGCGCCAGATCCAGTTCAAAACGTGTTACGACTGGGCCTGGCTGTGCTTCTACCACTTTGGCTTTGACATTAAATTCTTGCAGCTTGATTTCAAGCAATTCAGATAAACGTGCCAGCTGCTCTTCGGTAAAATTCACTTTTTTATTCGGATCGACTTCATCCAGTAAATCTAGCCCTGGAAGTGGTGATAAATCTTTACGGCGCTCCACCACCTGCATGGCACGTGACATCGGACGGCCTGAAGCATCAGTTAAAGGAGCATCAAAATCAAACTCGTCTTCATCTTGTGGTTTACCAGCCGTTTCTTGCCAGGCTTCTACAAATTCTTCTTTCGATAAAGCCTCGCGTACTGCTGCATGAGTTGCAGAAGGAGGAGATACTGGTTGCTCTATACCCTGATGCTGAATTGGTGCCTGAACAAAAGCAGAAGATTGAGCATAGCTAGAACTACGTACCGGTTGGCTTGGCTCTTCCTCTTCAATCAGCAAATCACCCAGGTCATCCAGATCGGTCTGTAATGCGCTGTTTTTCACGACATGTGCAGTCGCCATGGATGCCATGGCCGGTGCAACATTGGTCATGTCTTCTACAATTCTTGAGGTCTTTTCGGCTGGTGCTGTATTGAATGGACTATGCACATCGGTCGCAGTTTTGCCTTGCGGAACTGCAGCCAGAAGTTCATCAAAGATTTCATCATCATCCCAGTCCAGACCTGTATGTGGAGTAGGTGCTGTTCTGGTATGAGCATGAGTCTGTGCTGCAACAGATTGTGGGGCAACTATATGTGAGACTGAAGAATTAAGCTGTTCTTCTTCGGCTGCTTTGAGTAAGGCGTCAATATCCTGTTTATGGCGCTGATCTTCATTCGAATGCAAGGCACGCCACACCTCGCCTGTCGCTACCACACGATCCGGCTGTTGAGGCACTTGCTGTACTTGTTTAAATGTCTCGACTGGTTCAGCAGTCTGCTGCTCAGCTTCGGGAAGATCATCATAAAACTGCGGTTGTTGTGATTCTTTATCGGCAAAATCATCAAATAAACGTTCAGCCACCTGATCACGCACCACCGGATCTATTTCTACCAGTTGATGTTCAGGCGCAGGTGTTACTGCAACCGCTACTTTTTTTGCACTAATGACTGGCTCTTTTTTGGCAACAGGTGCAGTACGGTCAAAATCAGACATGCCTTCAGGCACATTGCGGTAGAACAGATCTTGCAGATAAGCAGGCGTTGCTTTGAGGCTGCTCCAGGTCTTGTTCCACTTCACCCCAAAAGCCAAGGTAAATAACACCACCCAAAGCACAAACAAGAAGAATGCTGCACCGTATACTGTCAGCAATTGTTCAAGACTCTGACCTAATTCATAGCCAATAATACCGCCGGAAGAATTATCCAGCGTATCAGCAGGGACTTGCCAGAATAAAAACAACAGCGCTGAGGTGGTCAGCAACAGGAAGAATTGTGCAGCATAGCGAAATGGCCGGTTCAGGAAGCTACGCGGCCACCAGACCTGAATCGCTTCCATAAACAGATAGACAGGGATCAGCAGACTTGCCCAACCGAGAAAGCCAAACAAAAGGTCTGCAATCCAGGCACCCGCTACCCCACTGGCATTCGAAACGGTCTGCGTATCACTGGAGATATGCATCCACCCCGGATCAAATGGCGTATAGGTCACTGTTGCAAGAAACAGATAAATCCCAAATGAGACTAAAAATAATGTCATTACTAAGCGCTGTGCATAGGCACTCGACACCGCTGTCATATACTGTCCTGTAACCAATTCTTCATGAATATTCTTTTGCTTCAATGCTTGAAAAAAGCGACGCAATAAAATACATATTATGCACCTGTTCTGTGAAAAAAGATGCACTATTGTGCAAGCACAATGTTACTTATGCTATATAGCCCAAATCGATTTCAATGATCAATAATATCGACTTTAATCTCACACCACTGTTATACAGTTTCACGTATAATTCAATAAATTTCTAAATAAAAAAGGATACAGCTGATGAGCGCACGTCACTCACGACTGATTATTTTAGGTTCTGGCCCTGCAGGCTATAGCGCGGCAGTATATGCAGCGCGTGCAAACTTGAAACCTACCCTGATTGCAGGCTTGCAACTGGGCGGTCAGCTGACCACGACGACTGACGTCGATAACTGGCCGGGTGATCCCGAAGGTTTGACTGGTCCAGCATTGATGGAACGTATGCAGGCACATGCAGAGCGTTTTGGCACTGAAATCGTGTATGACCATATCAATGAAGTGGATCTTAGCCAGCGCCCCTTCGTGTTAAAAGGCGATATGGAAGAATTCACCTGTGATGCTCTGATCATCTGTACCGGTGCAACTGCACAATACCTCGGTCTGGAATCTGAAGCAGCCTATATGGGTCAAGGTGTTAGCGCTTGCGCGACCTGTGATGGTTTCTTCTATAAAAACCAGAAAGTAATGGTTGTAGGGGGAGGTAATACTGCTGTTGAAGAAGCGTTGTACTTATCCAATATTGCTTCTCACGTGACTCTGGTTCACCGTCGTGATTCATTACGCTCTGAAAAAATCCTGCAAGATCATTTATTTGCTAAAGAAAAAGAAGGCAAGATCAGCATTATCTGGAACCATCAGGTCGATGAAGTTTTAGGTGATGCACAATCTGGCGTGACTTCAGTTCGTCTTAAATCAACTCAAGATGATTCTACTCAAAATGTTGATGTGACGGGTATGTTTGTGGCGATTGGTCACAAGCCAAATAGCACCATGTTCGAAGGCCAGTTAGAGCTTCGTGATGGTTATATCCAGGTGCAAAGCGGTACTGCAGGTAATGCAACACAAACTTCCGTACCGGGTGTATTTGCAGCAGGTGATATTGCGGACAGCATTTATCGTCAAGCCATTACTTCTGCGGGTTCAGGCTGTATGGCTGCGCTGGATGCAGAAAAATATCTTGATGCGATGGGTAAACTAGACTAAGCAGCAAGAATAAAAAAGCCGTCCATTATGGGCGGCTTTTTTATTGCTAGAATGAGATGATGATTTATCTATAGATTTATGTTGGGTCTGCCATGTCTTTATTTCCTCCCTCAGAATTCATTTTTCCCAATCCGGTCGAGGTTGATCCTGAAGGTGAAGGATTGATTTGTATTGGTGCAGACCTCTCCCCTTCCACACTTTATGAAGCCTATACACATGGATTATTTCCATGGTTTTCAGAAGGTGATCCGATTTGCTGGTGGAGTCCGGAACCACGCTGCATTATTCGCCCCGAAGATTATCATCCAAGCAAATCCCTGCTACGCAATATGAAAAAGCAGGACTATAAAATTACGGTCAATCATGCTTTTGAAAGAGTGATTCGTTCCTGCTCCCTACCCCGTGCTTATGCAGACGATACCTGGATCAGTGAAGATATTATCGCAGGCTATTGCGACATGTTCGACGCAGGATATGGCTATAGCATTGAGGTCTGGGATGAAGATCGCGTCGTCGGTGGACTTTATGGTGTGACCATCGGTCAAGGCTGTTTTGGTGAATCCATGTTTAGTACGCAAACCGATGTTTCTAAAATGGCTTTCTATACTTTAATGCTGATTGGACAGGAAAATAAACTACCCTGGATCGACTGCCAACTGGTCAACGATCATCTTTTAAGCCTAGGTGCCTGCACACTTTCTCGCCAAGCCTATCTTAATTCTTTACAAGATATTATAAAAAAGCCTGCGATTGATTGGAAAAAGTATCAGGAAGGTGTATTTTCAAGTAAAACAATAGCGCAAAACGCGCGCTTAAGTGAATGAAAATAACAGAGGGTAGTTGTTATGAACTCTTATCAGCCAAAGGCCCTACTGAACGATTTACAGTATTATATTACGCCGCCGCATGATTGCAGCTATCTGCCCAACAAGTCGGCGCGCATGGTTTTTCTAGATCCCGCACATCGAATTGATGTAGTCACTTTATCGGAACTGTCACGTACCGGTTTCCGTCGCAGTGGTGATTTCGTGTATCGCCCCGAATGTCATTTGTGTCGTCAATGTCTGTCTTCGCGTGTGCCTGTTGCTGAATTCCGCATGAACAGTTCACAAAAAAAAGCCTGGAAACGTAATCAGGATCTGGTGATAAAAATTACCAGTCCAGAGCACGCCGGGGACCTACATTATGCGCTGTATGAACGCTATATCAATGAACGCCACGCAGATGGCGATATGTTCCCACCCACCCGGGATCAGTTCGAAAAATTTTTATTGCAAAGCTGCACCGACAGCTTCTTTCTAGAATTATGGCAAGGTGAGCGTCTAATCAGCGTTTCCACTTGCGACCTGCTGGATGATGGCATCTCTGCCGTCTATACCTTCTTTGATCCGGATGAAAATCGTCGTTCACTCGGTGCTTTTGCAATCTTGAAACAGATTAAACATGCACAAAAGCTGGGCTTGCAATTTATCTATCTGGGTTATTGGGTGCCACATTCCAACAAGATGAATTACAAATCTCAGTATCTGCCACTGGAACTCTTGATCGATGGACAATGGCGACGTTTAAATCATGCATTGAGTGCCACGGAGATTCAGCAATTGGGAAACTCATTAATGACGACCTTACCCAGCGGATGGAATCACCAGATTATTAAATAAGGTCGTCAGTTTGTATTATTTAAATAGACTAGCAAAATCATCTGTACATGCTTTCACCATAATGATGGCATGTTCACGGCTTCCGTTGGCATTTGGATAATAGTTCTTACGCAGATCAATCTGATGAAAGCCTGATTTTTCATAAAGCTTGATCGCAGCCTGATTACTCTCGCGCACTTCCAGGAAAATCTGCACCGGATTATTTTTTAGCATCGTCACTGAAGCCTCCAGCAACTGATAGCCCAAACCCTGACCTTGCTGTGCCGGATCAATTGCCATGAGCAATAAATTGGCTTCATCCAGCACCGGTTGTAAAATACAAAATCCGGCCACCTGCCCTTGCACTTCAATCACGGTACTTTGATAAGCCGTTACAGCATCTTTGAACTGTTTTAAAGTCCAGGGATGGGATTGAACCGATCTCTCAATCTTTGCAACGGCTTCTACATCCGCTGCTTGCATTAAACGAATCATCTTCGTTCATCTTATATAGAATCAACCTCCGCATTATAGAAAGTTCATCCAAAAAATCGAGCAAAAAAAAGAGCGATTTTAGTCGCTCTCCAATCTTCAGTTCTGTCACAAACCCAATTTAGCTTTCCAAGTCGCCAACAGTTGATCTGTATGATGATTATTCGGATGGAATCCCGGTTTAAAATACATCAGCATTTCTTTCGCCATACCCGTAATGACACCTTTAGAAGGACTATAGGCATAGGTATAAATGGCTTTTAAGGACTCAAGATTAAACTGCTGATCCTGTTTAAGCAAACGGACGAAGAAATAGCTTTGCACCACAAATAAGGTTGCCATTGCGATGACCAAGGATGAAGTACGCAGTGCATAGGCTTTTAGGCCTTGGCCAAAAACCCCTTCGAAGACATCATATGCAACTGCCTTATGTTCATTTTCCTCGATGGCATGCCATAACCACATGGTTTTCATGGTTTTATCTGTCATCAATTCCTGAATGTAGCTATTGGTCAAAAGCTGTGAGGCAATGGTTGCAGTGAAATGCTCAAGTGCCGTGGTTGCAGTCAAATCTACCATTTCTTGGGTAATTCCCACAGGCTTACCCAGTTTAGCCATGACTTTACGTGTCGTTTGAATGACTTTATCGGTATAACGATCAAGCGTCTCGACATCATGCCCATGTTTTTGTGCAGAAGCATTAAAGCCGATATGCTCGTGAGTATGCATGGCTTCCTGACCAATAAAAGCGGAAATTTCTTTTTGTAATGCTTCATTATTGGCAATTGCAGGATGTTTACGCACCGCACGGACTGAATCTATAAAAAACTTTTCACCTGCTGGAAATAGCGCAGATAATGCCGTCATAAAATGAGTGAGACCTGCTGAACCATTCATCCAATATTCCGGTACAGCATCAAAATCAAAGTTCATGCGACGAACTGGAAAACTTGCACCCGCACGATTGGTAATATTTACTTTCGCATTCATGTGACCACTCCCATCAGGCCAATCCAGACCCGAAAATGTAATATTCATATTCTTATCTGTATATTACGTGGTAATTTTTTTTACATAAGTGCAGTTTAGGTCAAGCCGATATCAGATAAGGACAGCTTTTTAAGTCATTGTCCGACAATCTATTTTTAGTTTTATAAAAGTTTGAATCAAAAAAAAGCGCCTCAAAGAGGCGCTTTTCTTACACAATCAGCGATTATGCAGTTACTTTAGCAACTACACCAGCACCAACTGTACGACCGCCTTCACGGATCGCAAAACGTAGACCTGGGTCCATTGCGATCG